>NZ_JBEXRO010000016.1:0-108611 GCF_040613095.1 Streptomyces sp. NPDC006309
GTCCCGACCGGTGTGAAGTTCTTCAACTGGATCGGCACGATGTGGAAGGGCTCACTGTCCTTCGAGACACCGATGCTCTGGGCCACCGGCTTCCTCATCACGTTCCTCTTCGGCGGGCTGACCGGCGTCATGCTCGCCGCGCCGCCCATCGACTTCCACATCTCCGACAGCTACTTCGTGGTGGCGCACTTCCACTACGTCGTGTTCGGAACGGTCGTCTTCGCCATGTTCTCCGGCTTCCACTTCTGGTGGCCCAAGTTCACCGGCAGGATGCTGGACGAACGCCTCGGCAAGATCACCTTCTGGACGCTGTTCATCGGCTTCCACGGCACGTTCCTGGTCCAGCACTGGCTGGGCGCCGAGGGCATGCAGCGCCGGATTCCCGACTATCTCGCCGTCGAGGGGTTCACCACGCTCAACACGGTCTCGTCCGTGTTCTCGTTCCTGCTCGGCTCCTCCCTGCTGCCGTTCCTCTACAACGTGTGGAAGACGGCCAGGTACGGCGAGCCGGTCAACGTGGACGACCCGTGGGGCTACGGCCGCTCGCTGGAGTGGGCGACCTCCTGCCCGCCCCCGCGGCACAACTTCCTCACCCTGCCGCGGATCCGCAGCGAGTCCCCGGCGTTCGACCTGCACCACCCCGATGTGGAGCCGGCGGAGAGGGAGTTGACGGCGCGGTGACGGCCCATGACGAGCGGGCCCTCGTCCGGCAGATCGAGGGGCATCTGCTGCTGGCCGCCGCGCGGGAGGAGGGCCGCACCGCCGCGGTCCGGCTCGGTTCCCGGCTGGGCTGGCTCACCGACACCCAGCGTGACGACGTGGAGCGGCAGTTCGAGGCGGAGTACTTGGCGCTGGCCCGGCTCTCGTGGCACCGCACGGCCGAGCGGGCGGAGGAGCTGCGGCGAGCGTACGAGGCACGGTACCGGGCGCTGCGCGCGCGGTTGCTGGCCTGCTGCGTACTGGGCTGTGCGGTGCTGGCGGCGACGGTGCTGCTTACGCTGGCCGCCACCGCGTAGAGCCGGCCGGCCGCGTCCCTCCGGTCACCGCATGGTCAGGACCATCCGGAACCGGGCCGCGCCGGCGAGCATGCGGTCGTAGGCCTCCCCGGCCTGCTCCAGCGGCACCGTCTCGGTCATCGGGCGGATGCCGTGCAGGGCGCTGAACGCCATGGTGTCCTCGACGTCCTGGGCGGTGCCGGAGGGGTGCCCGCGGATGACACGACCGGCTCCGATCAGCTGGACCGGGCTGATGCCGAGCGGCTCGGGGGTGGCGCCGATGACCACCAGCTCGCCGCGCGGCGCCAGTCCGTCGACGGTGGCCGTGATGGCCTCGGAGTTGCCGGCGGTGGCCAGCACGACCTGCGCTCCGCCGAGGGCCTGGAGGGCCTCGGCCACCGGGGTCCCGGCGGTGCTGTCGACGTAGTGGTGGGCGCCCAGCCGCTTGACGAAGCCGGCCTTCTCCGGGCCCCGGGCGATGGCCACGGTCTCGAAGCCCATCGCGACCGCGTACTGCACGCCGAGGTGGCCGAGGCCGCCGACGCCGAGGACCGCGACCAGGTCTCCCGGCCGGGCGGAACTGCGCCGCAGTCCGTTGTACGTGGTGACGCCCGCGCAGGCCATGGGCCCGGCGTCGCTCGAAGCGAGCGCGTCGGGAATCCGGGCCAGGGCGTCGACGGGGACGACGACCTGCTCGGCGAAGCCGCCGTCGTAGGCCCAGCCCGGGACCGCCAGCTCGGCGCAGAGGATGAAGTCGCCCCGGCGGCAGGCCCGGCAGTGGCCGCAGCTGCCGCCGAACCAGCCGACCGCCACCCGGTCGCCGGCCTGCCAGCCGCGGTCCCGCGCTCCCTCGCCGAGCGCTTCGATCCGCCCGGCGATCTCGTGCCCGGGGACCTCGGGGAACGTGATGCCCGGCAGTCCGGCGGTCACGAAGAAGGCGTCGCTGTGGCAGATGCCGCACGCCTCGACGGCGATGCGCACGTGGCCGGGGCCCGGCTGCGGCACCTCCCGCTCGGCCAGCTCGAACGCGCCGCCCTCGGTGGTCACCTGCGCGACTCGGTAGGTACTCATGGTCTCTCCGGAGAACGTGCGACGGCCCCCCGCACCAGCACATCAGCTCCGGACCGATCTCGCGCGCCGAACCGTCCGGGGTACGGTCGCCGGGCGTCCCGCGTCACTCGCCGCGCGGCCGCCAGCCCTCGGGCCGGAGCATGCCCAGCAGCAGCCGGACCAGCTCGTCCACCACCTCGTCCAGGGTGGCGTCCACCCAGCCGGCGGTCCAGTCGTGCAGCAGGCCGTTGACGCTGCCGATGAAGGCCGTGGCAGCCAGGCGGTAGTCGCGCGGCGCCGCCTCCCCGCGGGCCACGGCCGCGTCCGCCTCGGCGCGGATGAGGTCGATCCAGCGGGCCCGGCGGGCCAGCCGCTGCTCCTCCAGGCGGGGGCTGACGCCGACGATCTCCACGAAGGTGATGCGGACGCGGTGCGGGTCGCAGGTGACGCCGCGGGCGTAGGCCCGGAAGAGCGCGGTGGCACGCTCGGCCAGCGGCAGGCCCTCGGCGGTGGCCAGGTCGTCCAGGACGGCTTGTTCCGCCCAGTCGTTGACCTGGAGGTGCAGGGCGGCGAGGACGTCCTCCAGGGTGCGGAACTCCTCGTAGAACTGGCGCGTGGACAGACCGGCGGCCTGGCTGAGCGCGGCTACGGTGGTCGCCCGGTAGCCGGGGGTGCCGCCGAACAGCCGCAGCGCCGCGTCGAGGAAGCGGCGGCGGCGTTCGGCCTGCCGCTCCTCGGCCGACCGGCCGCCGTAGCGTCCCGTCGGCGCTCTGAGCCTGCCCTCCACGTGTCCCCCTCCGTCATCCCGCCGCTCACCCAATCTTGTCGTGCACACCTCTTGTCGAGAAGGCGGCCCCGTCCTTACTTTTCAGTAAGTTCACTGTGAAAGCACGCGTGTTCAGATTCCCCCACCGAGGAAAGAGAGCCGTCATGCCTGCTTCGAGAACCAGGCACCTGTGCTCCGTGGCCGCCGCCCTCGTCCTGGCCGCGGCCGGTCCCGCGACCGCCGCCTCGGCGGCGCCCTCCACCTCCGACAGCCTGCGTGAGGTGCTGTTCGTCGGCAACAACTGGGACGGCACCGCCGATGTCATCAGGTCCAGCGGTGACTTCGCCGAGGTCGGCCGCATCGACGTCATCCCCGACAAGGACGCGCGGATGAAGGAGATCAACGCGGACCCCGTCAAGTGGATCTACTTCCAGGCGATCCGCAACAGCGTCGGCGAGGGCCACGACCAGTACGCCGACGACATGTACTCCACCCCGGACGGCAGGTCGGTGGTGGTGTCCCGGCCCAGCTTCGCGGACGTCGTCTCGATCGACCTGGCCACCGGGAAGGTCAACTGGCGTTTTCCCGTGTCGGGTTACCGCGCCGACCACATGGCGGTCTCCCCGGACGGCACGCGGGTCGCCGTCTCCGCCTCGACCGCGAACACCGTGCACGTCCTGGACATCACCACCGGCAAGCAGCTCGGGTCCTTCGCCACCGGCGACAAGCCGCACGAGAACATCTTCACCAGGGACGGCAAGTACATCTGGAACATGGCCATCGGTGACGTCAACACGGCACTGGACGACCCCGGCTGGGACTGGACGAAGGGCGACCGGCACATCACGGTCGTGGACGCGACGACGTACAAGCAGGTCAAGGTCATCGACATGCGGCAGCGGCTGGACGCGTTCGGGCTGAAGGACTTCTCCGACGCGGTACGCCCGGCGGTCTTCTCCCCCGACGAGTCCAAGCTGTACTTCCAGGTGTCGTTCTTCAACGGCTTCCTGGAGTACGACATCGCCACCGACCGGATCACCCGGGTGAAGACCCTGCCGAAGAACCCGGCGACCAGCGAGGACCGCACGACCTGGGTCAACGACTCGCGGCACCACGGCATCTCGATGAACCCGGAGGGCACCAAGCTGTGCGTCGCGGGCACCATGGACGACTACGCGACCGTGGTC
The DNA here is from genome assembly GCF_040613095.1 of Streptomyces sp. NPDC006309. Lineage (NCBI taxonomy): Bacteria > Bacillati > Actinomycetota > Actinomycetes > Kitasatosporales > Streptomycetaceae > Streptomyces > Streptomyces sp. NPDC006309. The sequence continues at coordinate 3,999 of NZ_JBEXRO010000016.1, forward strand.
GACCGCGCCACCCTCCAGGAGGGCCCGCTGGTGGCGGCGTCCAAGCCGTACTGGGCAACGGTCAGCGGTGACGGCAAGGACTGCGTCATCTCCGAGAGCGGCGCGGACCAGGTGACGGCGATCGACTTCGCCACCGGCCGGAAGGTGGCGTCGGTCCCGGTCGGCGACCATCCGCAGCGCGTCCGCCTGGGGCACGTCCGGACCGACTGGACGGGCCCCGAGGGCAGTTGACCGGTCACCGGCCGGGCGCGGCCCGGTCGGTGGCTGTCAGGCGGTGGTCTCCGGGATGCCCCACTCACCCGGAGGCCACCTCGCCCGTATAGCGCGCCGAGGTCGGAGGCGACCGTGGTGGCGGCGGGAAAGGACACGCAGCCCGGTGGGCGGGGCCGCTGCCGGAGCGCCATAACGGCACGGCGCGCCCGCGTGCCCGGTGTCACGGACGGTCACCCGGGGGCCGTACCGGCGCACTCGTCCGGGTCGCCGGCCACGCGCGCGTGCAGGTGCTGGTCGTGCCGGCCGTCGGCGTGCAGCAGGGCGCTGCGCTGGGTGCCCTCGTAGGTGAAGCCGGCCCGGTGGGCAACCCGGCAGGACGCGGGGTTGGCCGTGGAGTGGCACAGCCGCAGCCGGTGCAGGCCCAGATCGTCCAGGGCCCACCGGGCGAGCCGGCGGGTCGCCCGTACGGCGGCTCCGGTGCCGCGGGTCTCGGGCAGCAGCCAGTAGACGATCTCGGCGGTGCCGCCCGCGAGGTCGACGTCGTTCAGGCCGATGAGACCGGCGGCCGGGCCGCCGGGCCGGGCGACGGCCCAGACCGCGCCGGTCTCGGCCCGCCACCGCTCGTGCATGCGGGCGATCCGGGTGCGGGCGTCCGCGAGGTCGGCGACGGTGAACAGGTTCCACTGCCGGATCGCCGGATCCCGTGCGGCGCCGAGCAGCGCGCCGGCGTCGTCCGCCCGCCAGGGTCGCAGCTCCAGTCCGGCGGTCAGGGCGAGCACGGGCTGGTCGCGGCCGGCCATGCGGCCCGCGGGGACGACGTCGGACATGCCGGCACTGCTGATCATCCCGGCATCCTCGCACGGGCGGCCGGACAGGCGTGGTGGCCTCGGTCAGCGCCGGGGAAGCCGGTGCAGGGTGACCTCGGTCAGGGTCGCGTCGGCGACCGTCGCCGTGAGGTAGGTGCAGTGGGGCTGGCGGCGGCGGTCGGTCGGGGAGCCGGGGTTGAGGAGGCGCAGACCGCCGGGGGCGGTGGTGTCCCAGGGGATGTGGCTGTGCCCGAAGACGAGGACGTCCACGCCGGGGAAGCGGGCGGCGCAGCGGGCCTCGCGGCCCTGCGCGGGGCCGGTCTCGTGCACGACGGCGAAGCGCAGGCCGCCCAGCTCGGCGTGGGCCACCTCGGGGAGCCGGGCGCGCAGCTCGGGGCCGTCGTTGTTGCCGTACACGCCGATCAGCCGGCGGCTGCGGCTCTGAAGCAGGTCGAGGGTGGCGGTGTCGACCCAGTCGCCGGCGTGCAGGACGGCGTCCGCGTGCGGGAGTTCGGCGAGCAGCTGCTCCGGGAGCCGCTTGGCCCGCTTGGGCAGGTGCGTGTCGGACATGACCAGGAGGCGCACGCTGCCGGCCTAGGCGGATCGGGCGGTGAGGCGGCGGACGCCGCGCACGGTGCCGAGCACGACGGCGCCCGCGCCGAGGGCGGTGGCGGCCGGGTGCCGGACCAGGGTCTCCTGCCACGAGCGGGCGTGGGAGCTGTCGTCGAAGGCGCCGTGGGCGCCCTGGTCGTCGGCGCGCTCCCGGTCCACCGGTTCGAAGAGGTTGTCCAGGCCGGCGGGCGGGATGCGGTCGGTCTGCTGGGAGTCGAAGCCGGTGCGCGCCAGGTAGCGGTCGAGCAGGGCCGGGACGAACCGGTTGGCCCAGATGGTGGCGGCGGTGGAGGCACCGACGTAGTACTGCTTGCGGCGCGGATGCCCGGCCGCGTACAGCACGCTGCGCGCGGCGACCTCGGGCTGGTAGATCGGCGCGACCGGCGTGGGGTGCTTGGGCAGCCGGGAGCGGACCCACTGGAACTGGGGGGTGTTCACCGCGGGCATCTGGGCGACGGTGATGTGCACGCTGCTGCCGCGGTGCAGCAGTTCCGTGCGCAGGGCGGACGTGAAGCCGTTGATGGCGTGCTTGGCTCCGCAGTACGCCGATTGCAGCGGGATCGACCGCTCCCCGAGCGCCGAGCCGACCTGCACGATCGTGCCCCGGTCGCGGGGCAGCATGCGCTTCAGGGCCGTGCGGGTGCCGTTGACGAAGCCGAGGTAGGTCACCTCGGTGACCCGCTGGAACTCCTCGGCGGTGATCTCCTCGAACGGCGCGAACACGGTGGAGAACGCGCAGTTGATCCACACGTCGATGGGACCGAACGCCTTCTCCGCGGCGTCGGCGACGGCCTCCAGGCGGGCCGCGTCGGCCACGTCGGCCACCTGCACCAGCGGCCGTCCGCCCAGCGCGGCGACCTCGTCGGCCGCCTCCTTCAGGCCGCCCTCGCCGCGCGCGACCAGGACGACGTCGGCGCCGCGCCGGGCGTACAGGCGGGCGGTGGCGCGACCGATGCCGGCGCTGGCACCGGTGATGACGACGGTGGGGGGCATGGACCTCTCCTCTTTCGACGCGGTGTCTGCCGGCAGGGGTTCCCCGGCGGGGTGTCCGTCACTCCACCCGGCAGGGTGCCGCCCGCTCCTCGACGGGGGCCGGGCCCGGCCCGGGTGCCCCGTCGGCTCCGGTCTTCGGGGCTGAGGTCGCGGCCGAGCCGGACGAGGCTACCGAGCCCCGCGATGCCGGAACTGCTCCGGATGGCGCAGGTTCCGTTCGCCTTCCCCGCCGTTCATGTCCGCCGTCCGAGCCGGCGCACTCCGAGGACGGCGCCCGCGGCCAGGGCGGCGGCGGAGGCGGTCGTCGCCCAGCGGGAGGTGCGGGACGGCCGGGCCGGCCGGTCGGCCGAGCGTTCGGGGTGGTCGCCGGGCAGGTTGCCGTCCAGGCCCAGCGCCAGGGCCTCGGCCAGGTGCAGGGCGCGGCGGCCGGTGCCGCCCTGTTCGATCTGGGTGCGGCAGCTGAAGCCGTCGGCGAGGACCAGGCTGTCCGGGGCCGCCGCGCGTACGGCGGGCAGGACGCCCTGCTCGGCGACGGCCATGGACACCTCGTGGTGTCCGTGTTCGAAGCCGAAGTTGCCGGCCAGGCCGCAGCAGCCCTCGTCGAGGACCTCGGGGTCGAGACGGGCGCGGCGCATCAGTTCCCGGTCGGCGTCGAACTTCATGACGGCGTGCTGGTGGCAGTGGGTCTGCACGGTAGCCGGCCGGGCGAGCCGCGGTGGCCGCCAGCCGTCCGGCGCGTGGTGGACGAGCTGTTCGGCGAACGTGCGCGTCTGCCCGGCCAGCCGCTGCACGTCCTGGTCGTCGGGGAGCAGTTCGGGGGCGTCGGAGCGGAAGACGGCCGTGCAGGAGGGTTCCAGGCCGATGACCGGGGTGCCGGCCTCCAGGTAGGGGCCGAGCACGTCGAGGGTGCGGCGCAGCACCTTCTTGGCGACGGGCAGCTGGCCGGTGGAGATCCAGGTCAGGCCGCAGCACACGGGCTCGTCCGGGACGGCGACCCGGAATCCCGCGTCCTGAAGGACCCGTACGGCCGAAATGGCGATCGAGGGGTGGAAGTAGGTGCTGAAGGTGTCGGGCCACAGGACGACGGTGCGCGGATCGGCGGGATCGGGGTTCTCGCGGTCGCGGGAGCGCCACCACTGGAGGAAGGACTCGCCGGCGAACACGGGGGCGGGGCGGGCCCGGTCGAGGCCGGCCAGCCGTTTGCCCGCGCGGGCCAGTCCGGGAGCGTGCAGCACGGAGTTGACGAGGGCGGGGGCCAGGCGGGAGAGCCGCGCCCACACCGGGAGCCAGCCCATCGAGTAGTGGGCGGCGGGGCGCAGCCGGCCCGCATAGTGGTGGGAGAGGAACTCCGCCTTCAGGGTCGCCATGTCGACACCGGTCGGGCAGTCGGACTTGCAGCCCTTGCAGGCCAGGCACAGGTCGAGCGCGTCGCGTACGGCGGTGGAGCGCCAGCCGTCCTTGACGGCGGAGTCGGCGTGGCCGCCGAGCATCTCGAACAGCAGCCGGGCCCGGCCGCGGGTGGAGTGCTCCTCCTCCATGGTGGCCCGGTACGAGGGACACATCACGCCGCCGGTGTGGCCGCGGCAGTTGCCGATGCCGACGCAGCGCATCACCGCCCGGTCGAAGGAGTGGTCGTCCTCGGGGAAGCCGAAGTGGGTGGCCGGGGTGGCGGGCCGCCAGGAGGGGCCGAGCCGCAGCTGTCCGTCGACGGGGTTCGGGTGGACGATCTTGCCGGGGTTCATCCGGTCGCGGGGGTCGAAGAGCGCCTTGAGCTCGCCGAACGCGGTCACGAGCCGTTCACCGAACATCCGGGTGAGCAGTTCGCCCCGGGCCTGGCCGTCGCCGTGCTCGCCGGACAGGGAGCCGTCGTAGGAGGTGACGAGGTCGGCGGCGCGTTCCAGGAAGCGGCGGAAGCCGGCGACGCCGTCGGCGGTCCTCAGCCCGAACGGGATACGGGTGTGGACGCAGCCCTGCCCGAAGTGGCCGTACAGGGACGGGCGGTCGTAACCGAACTCCTCGAACAGCTTCTTGAGGTCGCGCAGGTAGTCGCCGAGCCGTTCGGGCGGTACGGCGGAGTCCTCCCAGCCCTCCCAGGTCTCCCGGCCGTCCGGCGGGCGCGCGGTGACGCCGAGTCCCGCCTCCCGGGCCCTGAGCATCTTCTGTTCGCGCTCGGGGTTGTCGGAGAAGGCGACGTTCGCGTCGCTCTCGTCGCGGCCGATGGCCCGCAGCAGGGCGTGGGCCTGCCCGTCGACGTCCTCCTGGCTGTCGCCGCTGTACTGGATCATCAGCCAGCTGTCGCCCTCGGGAAGGACGGCGAGCGAGTCGAGGTAGGCGCGCTCCTCGCGCATCAGCTGGGCCATGCGGCCGTCCAGGGCCTCCAGCTGGGTGGGCGAGCAGTGCTCCAGCAGGCGGGACACGTCGTCGGCGGCGGCGCAGATGTCGTCGTAGCCGAGGACCAGCAGGGACTGGCACGCCGGCACGGGCACGAGGTCGAGTTCGGCGCGCAGGACGGTGACCAGGGTGCCCTCGCTGCCGACGAGTGCCTTGGCAAGGTCGAAGCCGTTCTCGGGCAGCAGGGAGTCGAGGTTGTAGCCGGAGACGCGGCGCGGGATCTTCGGGAAGCCGCGGCGGATGTCGGCCAGGTAGTCGGTGGCGATGCGGTCCAGGCCGGTGTACAGCTCGGCGAGCCGGCCACCGGCGGCGATGACGCGGGCGCGTTCACCGGGCGGGGTGGGGCCGACCCAGGCGCGCTGCCCGTCGTAGGTGAGGATCTCCAGGCGCCGGACGTTGTCGACGGTCTTGCCGTAGGCCTGGGCGGAGGCGCCGCAGGAGTTGTTGCCGATCATGCCGCCCAGCGCGCAGTGGCTGTGGGTCGAGGGTTTCGGCCCGAACTGGAGCTTGTGGGGGGCGAGCAGGCGGTTGAGTTCGTCCAGGACGATGCCGGGTTCGACCACGCAGGTGCGCCGCTCCGGGTCGACGCTCAGCAGCCCGGTGCAGTACTTGCTCCAGTCGATCACCACGGCGGTGTTGGTGGTCTGCCCGGCCAGGCTGGTGCCGCCGCCCCGGGAGAGGACGGGGGCGTCGAAGCGCGCGCACACCGACACGGCCCGCGCGCCCGCCTCCACGGTGCGGGGGGCGACGACGCCCAGCGGGAGCTGCCGGTAGTTCGAGCCGTCCGTGGCGTAGGCGCCGCGGCTGCCCGGGTCGAAGCGGACTTCGCCGTCCACCTCGGCGCGGAGAGCCGCCTCCAGGCCGGACGTGTCCGGAGGGGTCATCTGTGCTCCCTGGATTCACCGGTGCGCTGCCCTGTCCGCGCGGGCGAGTACCCGGGTAAACAGACAGGTAAAACTGAACAGTCTGGACTGGACAGTCTCTCCTGTCGGTCCTAGTCTGACGTCATGGCCGACATCTCCGACTCCGCCGCCCGGGCCGCGCGCGATCTGCGCGTCGTGTTCAGCAGGCTGCGGCGCCGCATCCGCGAGGTGGCGCGGGACGCCGACCTCAGCCCCTCCCAGGAGTCGGCGCTCACCCTGGCCGGCAAGCACGGCGCGGCCACGGCCAGCGCCCTCGCCGCCGCCGAGGGGGTGCGCCCGCAGTCCATGGCCACCACGCTGGCCGCCCTGGAGCAGCACGGGCTGGTCCGCCGCGCCCCCGACCCGGACGACGGGCGCCGCCAGCTGGTCACCCTGACCGACACCGGCCGGGCCCGGGTCGAGGGCAACAGGCAGGTGCGCGAGGAGTGGCTCGCCCGCGCCTTCCAGGACCGCTACACCGAGGAGGAGCGGCAGACGGTCCTCGCCGCGCTGGAGCTGATGGAACGGCTGTCGCGGCCGTGATACCGAGGCTCAGGGCCCGCACCGGGACCACCGGCCCCTCCCCCGCCGGATTCGACCGCCGGCTCATCGCGCCGATGGTCCTCGGCTCGGTCCTGAACCCCGTCAACTCCTCGATGATCGCCGTGGCGCTGGTGCCGATCGGCGTCGCCTTCGGGGCGCCGCCGGCCCGGACGGTGTGGCTGGTCTCCGCGCTCTACCTGGCGACCGCCGTCGGCCAGCCCGTCATGGGCCGCCTGGTGGACACGTACGGCCCGCGCGGGCTGTACCTCACCGGTACGGCCATGGTGGGCGTCGCCGGTCTGCTGGGCGCGTCGGCACCCTCGCTGGGGGCGCTGATCGCCGCCCGGGTGCTGCTGGGTCTGGGCACATCGGCGGCGTACCCGGCGGCGATGCGGCTGACCCGGGGCGAGGCCGAGCGCACCGGGCGGGACAGCCCGGCGGGCGTCCTGGCCGTGCTGGCCGTCGCCAACCAGACGGTGGCCGTGGCCGGGCCCGCGCTCGGCGGCCTGCTGATCGGCGTGGGCGGCTGGCGGACCGTGTTCACCGTCAACGTCCCGCTGTCCGCGGCCTGTCTAGTGCTGGGCGCCCTGCGGCTGCCGCGCACACCGGGGCGCCGGCAGGGGGGCGTGGACCTGCCCGGCATGGTGCTGTTCGCGGCCCTGCTCGTCGCACTGATGCTGTTCCTGACGGACCCGCGCGCGGACCACTGGTACCTGCCGGTCCTGTCCGCCGTCGCCGCCACCGGCTTCGCGGTGCGCGAGCTGCGGGTCCCCGACCCCTTCATCGACCTGCGGGTGCTCGGCGGCAACGGCCCGCTGCTCGCCACCTACCTGCGCCAGTTCCTGGGGTACACCACGGCCTACGCCTTCATGTACGGCTACACGCAGTGGCTGGAGCAGGGCCGCGGCCTGAGCGCCTCGACGGCCGGCCTGGCGCTGCTGCCGCTGTCGGTGTCCGCGCTCACCGTCTCCGCGCTGACCGGGCGCCGTGAGGCGGTGCGGGCCAAACTGCTCACCGGCTCGCTCCTCCAGATCGCCGGCTGCGCCGCCCTCCTCCTGGTCGGCGGGGACAGCCCGCTCTGGCTGCTGCTCGCCGTCGGCGCGCTGCTCGGCGTCCCGCAGGGCCTGATCGGCCTCGCCACGCAGAACGCCCTGTACCGGCAGGCGGACCCGGAGCGGATCGCCTCGGCCGCCGGACTGCTGCGGACCTTCATGTACCTCGGCGCGCTCGGCGCGTCCGCCGCCACCGCGGCGTTCTACCCGTACCGCGCCGACACGGCCGGACTGCACGGCCTGGCCCTGTTCATGCTCGCCGGCTCGGCACTGCTGTCGGCGACGACCCTGACCGACCGTTCCCTCGGCCGGCTGACCTCCCGCACCTCCCGAAAGGCCTGACCGACCCATGTCGCTCACCACGCTCGACCCCCGTACCGCCCTCGTCGCGATCGACCTCCAGAACGGCATCGTGGCCATGCCCACGAAGCCGTACCCGGGCGCCGACGTCGTCTCCCGCACGGCCGGGCTCGCCGACGCCTTCCGTGCCCACGGGCTGCCGGTGGTCCTGGTCCGGGTCTCCTTCGCGTCCGACTGGGCCGACGCCGTGCCGGGCCGCACCGAGCACCAGCCGCGCGGCCTCGCCTTCCCGGAGGGCTGGGACCTCATCGTGGACGAGCTGTCCGGGCACCCCGGGGACATCCGGGTCACCAAGCACAACTGGAGCGCCTTCCACGGCACCGACCTGGACGTCCAGCTGCGCCGCCGGGGCATCACCCAACTCGTGCTGGCCGGCATCGCCACCAGCATCGGTGTCGAGTCCACCGCCCGGGACGCCTACGCCCACGGCTACCACGTCACCCTCGCCACGGACGCCATGGCCGACGCCGACCCGGGCGCCCACGAGAACAGCGTCGAGCGGATCTTCCCGCGGCTCGGCGAGAGCGGCACCAGCGCCGAGATCCTGGAACTGCTCGGCAAGACCCACGCCTGACACCCGGCCCGCCGGAGGCGGGCCGGGTGCGGGTTCAGTCCTCGCCGCGCACGATGTTGTCCTCGGTGTCCGCGCCCGGGAGCCGGTCGGAGGACCGGTCCAGGACGGCGGGGAGGCAGGTGCGCACCCCCCGCTCCCGTCGGCGGTGGGCGTTCGCGCGGCCCGTCTCCGCCTCGGACACGGCCGGTTGCTCACTCGTGTGCGCGGTCACGGCGTTCATCTTCTTTCCGGGTCCCGGCGCTCGCGGGACCGGTCGGCCGGACCCGTCCGGGCCCGGGGTGCGTCGCGTGCCCGACCGGGTCCCCGGACCACGCGGCCCGCAAACACGGGCGGGCCCGGTGCCGGCTCAGGTCTGGCCGCCGCCACCGCCGCCGAACGAGCCGCTGGAACCGGACGACCAGCGCGAGCGGCTCTGGTCGTCGGCGCGCCGGGTGCCGGAGTTGCCCAGCTCGTGAGGGGTGAGCCGGTCGCCGCCCTCCGTGCGGGGCACCTCGTCGGGCTCGCGGACCTCATGGGTCTCGTGGACCGGCCCGGACGCGGGCATCTTGGGCTGCTCGTCGGGGCGCGGCGGCGCCGGCTCGCGCTCGCGCACCTTGAAGCCCAGTCGGAACGCCCAGATGATGCCCGCGACCACGGCCACCCCGGCGACGAGGATGAGGACGTACCCGAAGACCTGGGGACCCGAGGCTGCTTCGTACATGGCATTGTTCATGGTCGGCGGGTACCCGGCGAGGCGCGTGGGATGCGCGGACCGGCGCCGGTCAGCCGGCCGGCGCCGCGCACTGCGCGCCTCCCGGCAAGGTCAGGTACTCTCCGCCGCCGCCCGCTCGACCTCGGCCTCGACCTCACGGCGCGGCCGGCCCGTCTCCTTGGCGTACTCGCTGACCGCGGTCTGCACGTCGCGGGCCAGATCCCGCCAGGCGCGCAGGGCGGTCTCGTAGGTCCCCGACTGGACGCCCGTCATCCCCCGCTCGGCCGGCGGGCCGTAGGCGTCCCGCAGGTCCGCGACCATGGCGCGGGCCGCGTCGGCCGCGCACTGCTTCTGCACGAGTTCTTCAAAGGTGTGTGCCACACCAACCGACCCTAGGCACGGCTCGCGCGGCGCGCCTGTCCAACCTGTCCGAACGGCTCCCCGGGGCCGCTGCCCGGCCGGCGGGTCAGCCGTCGAGCACCAGGTCCGCCCAGACCTGCTTTCCGCCGCTGACCGGGATCGTGCCCCAGGTCGCGGACACGGCCTCCACCAGCAGGATGCCCCGGCCGCCGGTCGCCTCCCAGCCGATGCTGGCCGGTTTGACGGGGCTGCGCGGCGAGGAGTCGGCCACGGCGAGCCGCAGCCGGCGGTTGACCAGGCCGAGGTCGAGCCGTACCGGGCCGCCGGTGTGCACCAGGGCGTTGGTGACCAGCTCGGAGACGACCAGCAGGGCGGCGTCGACCGTGTCCCGGGGCACGCTCCAGGTCCGCAGGGTGCGCCGGGTGAAGCGGCGGGCGTGCCGCACCGCCTCCGGCACCCGCCACACCGTCCAGCTCTCCCGCAGCGGCCGTACGGCCATGCCGTCGTAGCGCATCAGCAGCAGGGCCACGTCGTCCCCGCGGTGCGCGCCGGTGAGCAGGGCGTCGGCGACCAGCCCCAGGTGGGCGGGGTCGGCGGCGGCCAGTTCGCGGGCGAGGCGGTCCATGCCGGCGTCGAGGTCGGTGTGGGCGGACTCCACCAGGCCGTCGGTGGTCAGCGCGATCACCGTGCCGGGCTGCAGCCGGAGCGGGGTCATCGGGAACTCGGCCTGCCCGAGTACGCCGAGCGGTGGGCCGCCCTCGGCCTGCACGATCTCGGTGGTGCCGTCCGGGTGGCGCAGCACGGGTTGCACATGGCCGGCGCGTACGCACCAGGCGGTGCCCTGTTCGACATCGACGTCGACATAGGCGCAGGTCGCGAACAGGTCGGTCTCCATGTCCAGCAGCAGCCGGTTGGCGTGGGCGACGACGACGTCCGGGGTGTGGCCCTCGACGGCGTAGGCGCGCAGCGCGGTGCGCATCTGGCCCATCAGGGTGGCGGCGCCCGCGTTGTGGCCCTGGACGTCCCCGATGACCAGGGCGACGTGGTTGTCGGCGAGCGGGATCACGTCGTACCAGTCGCCGCCGACCTCCAGGCCCGCCGTCGTCGGCAGATAGCGGGCGACGGCGACCGCGCCGGGCAGCCGGGGCAGGCGGCGCGGCAGCAGGCTGCGCTGGAGCATGCCGACGAGTTCGTGCTCGGCGTCGAAGGCGTGGGCGCGCAGCAGGGCCTGGCCGGTCAGGGCGGCGCAGGCGGTGAGCAGGGCGCGTTCGTCGGGGGCGAAGTCGTGCGGGCGGTCCCAGCCGATCAGGCAGGCACCGGCCATGCGGCCGCCGGCGGGCAGGGGCAGTACGGCGAGGCCGCCGCGGCCCACGTCGGCGAGGGCGGGTTCCAGCGCCGAGCCGTCGGACCAGATCCGGGTGCGGCCCTCGCGCAGCGCGGCGGCCAGGGTGGGCATGGCCCGCACCGGCGCGTCGGGCCACTCCGTACGCCACTCGCTGCGCCACACGTCCGGCCAGGCCTCGGGCCGGGGCGGGTCGAGGACGGTGACCACGAGCCGGTCGTTCTCCAGTTCGGCGAGCGCGATCCGGTCGGCCTGGAGCGGCTTGCGCAGCGCGGCGACGACGGCCTGGCCGACGTCCTTGACGGTGCCGGCGGTGGCCAGCGCGGCGGCCAGGCGCTGCACCCGGGCCACGTCGGTGACGCCGGAACGCTCCGTGGAGGCGTCGGTCACCGTGCCGACGAGCCGGGCGGAGCGGCCCCTGCCGCCGGGCAGCAGCCGGCCGCGCAGCCGCAGCCATCTGGGCGGACCGGCGGGCTGGAGGATGCGGAACTCCAGCTCGCGGTCGCCGATGGCCATGTGGTCGGCCTCGACGACGGACATCAGCGCGGGCAGGTCCTCGGGCACCGTGCGGCCGAGCAGGGACTCCACGCGGCCGTCGAACTCCTCCCGGCCGATCGCGAACAGCCGCAGGATCGCGTCGCCGACCTCCACCCGGCCGGTGTCCATGGCCAGGCTGAAGGCGTTCTCGGGCAGCTCACCGGTGTCGTACGCGGTGTCCGGTGCGGGTACGGCGACCGTGTGGGCGATCAGCTCCAGACAGGCCCGCTCGTCGCCGCCGAAGCCGCCGGGGTGCTCGCCGACGGCGAGCAGGCAGCCGCCGCCGGCCGGGCCGAGCGGCAGGGCGGCCAGGGAGAAGTCGGGGGACGGGGTGCGGCGCGCGTCGGGACAGCCGGCCAGCTCGGCGGGGCCGAGCCACTGCGGCCGGCCGGTGCGGTGGACCTCGGCGACCGGGGAGGCGCCGGTGGCGGCGTAGCTGTCCCGGAGGCCGTAGAGGGTGCGGGGCAGGCCGGCCGACTCGGCGAGGAAGAGCTGCGCGGGGTCGTTGCCGGGCGTGTACACCCCGGCGAAGGACGCCCCCGCGAACACGAGGGCCTGTTCGAGGACCCGGCGGAGCCGGTCGGCGGTGGCGGGTGACGCCAGCAGCGAGGCGAGGGCGGCTCCGGCGCGCTCCGGCACCGTTCTGGTTCCGCTGATCGCAGCGCCCTCACTCACCACTTCGCCATTACAGCGCGTATCGGCCGCCCGCGCAGCCCCGGTGACGTCGCTCAGCCGGTTGTCGTCCGGATGCCCCGGCTGAAGGTGGCCGTCAGCGCGGCGACGGCCACCAGTACGGGGAAGACCAGCAGGGCCGTCCTCGGCTCCCACCGGGCCAGCAGTGCTCCGGCGAGGGCGGGGGCGAGGGCGCTGGCCGAGCCGGCGGCGAGCAGCAGTCCGCCGACGACGCGGCCCTGGAGATGATCCGGGGTGACGGCGGCCTGGCGTCCGAAGAGGGCGGCGTTCGCGGTGGGCCCGAGGAACACCGCGGCGGCCAGCGGTACGGCGGCCCAGATGGTGGTGGCCAGCAGGGTGCCGACCGTCATCAGCGCGGCGGTCACCCAGCACAGCAGCGTGATCAGGACGGGCAGGCGCAGCCGCCGCTGGAGCGTGGGGGCGGCGAAGGCGCCGAGGAACCCGCCCAGCGCGAAGATCGTACCGGCGAGGCCGACGAGGAACGGCGACAGGCCGGCGCGGCGGAGCGACAGGGTCATCGCGAAGATCATGCCGGTGAAGGCCATGTTGAGCGGGGCGGCGATCAGCAGCAGGGAGCGCAGGAAAGGATGGCCCAGCAGGAACCGCACGCCTTGCGTGGCCGACGCGACGGCGGCCGGGGGCGCCTCCTGCCGGGGCTGCTGGAGGGGCCGGCGGATGAACAGGACGGCCGCCAGCGACAGCAGGAAGCTCACCGCGTTGCCGAGGAAGGGCAGCGCCCGGCCGAGCCCGAACAGCAGGCCGCCCAGGGGTGGGCCGGCCAGTGAGACGCCGTAGGTCCGTGCCTCGTTACGGGCGACGGCGGTGGTGAGCTGGTCGATGGGGACGAGGTTGCGGACCGCGGCGTGCTCGGCGGTGCTGAAGACGGCGGTGGCGGCGGAGCCCGCGACGACCGCCGCGAGGATCAGCGGCAGCGTGGCCGTGTCCGTGACGACCGCGCAGCCGAGGAGGGCGTACACGGCGATCCGCAGGACATCGCAGACGATCATGAGCCGGCGCCGGTCGAAGCGGTCGGCGAGGACACCGGCCGGCAGCCGGCACACCATCGTGGTGACGAGGCCGGCGGTGCCGACGAGTCCGGCCCGCGCCGGGGAGCCGGTCCACTGGAGGACCAGCAGGGGCAGGGCCAGGTCCACCATGGCACCGCCCAGGTCGGACAGGCACTGACCGGTCCACAGCAGGTTGAAGTCGCGGTTGCGCCACAGGCTGGGCGGCCGTCCGGTGTCCGCGCGCCCGGCGGCGCCCTCGGTGAGCGGCTGTCGGGTCACACGGGATCCTTGGCGTCCGAGGGCTCCAGGGGAGCCGTGAGGGATGGGGTGGCTGCGGCCGGCGCGACCGGTGGGGCCGGCGCGGTGGGCGGAAGAGCCGGGGTGGCCACGGAGACCGAGGCGGCCGCGGGCAGCGCGGCGCCCGTGGGAGCGCCCGGGGCGACCGCGCCGGCCGGGACTCCGGCCGTGATGCCCGGGAGAGCGTCCGAGGCGACCGCGCCCGCCGGGACGCCGACCGTGAGGCCCGAGGGAGCGTCCAGGCCGACCGCGCCCGCCGGGGCGCCGGTCGTGTCCGGGGTGCCGGTGACGGCACCGGCACCGGTCTCCGTGTCCGCACCCGGGGCGACCGCGCCGGCCGGGACGCCGACCGTGGCGCCCGTAGAAGCGTCCAGGCCGACCTCGCCCACCGGGGCGCCGGCCGCGGCGCCCGTAGAAGCGTCCGAGGCGACCGCACCCGCCGAGGTGCCCGCCGTGGCCGGGGTGCCGGTGACGGCACCGGCACCGGTCTCCGTGTCCGCACCCGGGGCGACCGCGCCGGCCGGGACGCCGACCGTGGCGCCCGGAAGAGCGTCCGAGGCGAGCGCGCCCACCGGGGCGCCGGCCATGGCGCCCGAGGAAGCGTCCGAGGCGACCGCACCCGCCGAGGTGCCTGCCGTGTCCGGGGTGCCGGTGACGGCACCGGCACCGGTCCCCGTGTCCGTGCCCGGGGCGACCGCGCCCGCGGTGCCGGTGACGGCCCCGGCCCCGGTCTCCGTGGCCGTGCCCCGGGCGGCCGGGCCCGCCGGGACTCCGGCCGCGGCGCCCGGGAGGGCGTCCGAGGCGACCGCACCAGCCGCGGCGCCCGAGGGAGCTTCCAGGCCGACCGCGCCCGCCGGGGCGCCGGTCGTCGCCGGGGTGCCGGTGACGGCCCCGGCCCCCGTGGCCGTGCTGGCCCCCGGGTCCGTGCCCGGGGCGGCCGGGTGCGGCGTCGTCGGGATGACGAGCAGCTTGGTGACGGTGCCGTCGTCGTCGACGACGTCCCGGACGTGCCGGAAGCCCAGGCGGCGGCACATGGCGAGGCTGGCGGTGTTGCCGGCGCCCACCATGCCGTACGCCTCGGTGAGCCCCAGGTTGTCGGCGGCGTGCCGGAGCAGACCGCGCACCACCTCGCCGCCCAGTCCGCGCCCCCAGTAGCCGGGGGCGAGCGCGGTGACGAGTTCGTGGCCGTCGACGTTGCCGGTCCGCTTCACCTCGGCGTGACCGACGTACGTGCCGGACAGCCACAGGCCCCACACGTCGAAGCGGTGGTTCGGGTAGACCTCGTCGAGGATGGCGCGGAACAGCTCGCGGATCTCCGGTTCGGGCACGCGCTCCTGGCCCATCCAGCGGCACACCTCCTCGTCGCGCAGCAGGCTGACGAAGACGTGCTCGTGCTCGGGCCGGTACGGCAGGAACTCCAGGCGTTCGGTGCGCAGGACGGGGGTCATGGCGGGCTCCTCGGGAGTGGTGCGGTGCGGTGCTGTGAGGGCCGAGGGCGGTGGGGCGCCGGGCGGGGAGGAGTGGGGGGCGTGGAGCGGCTGGGGGGTGCCGGGCCGGCCGGTGCGGCCGGCCCGGCGTGCCGGTGTCGCGGCCGGGTCAGGCCCCGGCGTTCTCCATGCGCTCGCGCAGGCTCTTCGGGCGCATGTCGGTCCAGACCTCGTCGACGTAGGCGGTGCACTCGGCCTCGGTGCCCTCCTTGCCGACGGGCTGCCAGCCGGCGGGGACCTCGATGTCGGCGGGCCAGAGGGAGTACTGCTCCTCGTCGTTGCGCAGGACCTGGTAGCGGGTGTTCTCGTCCATGTCGGGTTCCTTCGTGGTGTGGGTCGGGCGGTCGGTCCGGGTGGGTCGTGCGGGGGCGGGGGGACGGGTCGGGGCGCGGGGTGAGCGGGGGCCGTGCCGGTCGGTCCGCCGGCGCGGCGCCCCGCGGGGGCGGATGATCGTCACCGGCCTCCCCTGGCGTGCCGGGCGAGCCGGCGCAGGGCCTCGGCGAAGTCCTCGGCCACGCGGCGCACGGTCGCGGTGTCGTGGACGCCGGGCCGGTGGTGCCAGGTGAAGGCGAGACGGCCGTGCTGGACCGCGCCCACCACCTCCAGCAGGTGCGAGCCGGGGTCCCGGGGGTCGTGGTCCTGCCCGAACGAGCCGTGTTCGGCGCGGACCAGGCCGCCGTCCGCCGTGTCGGGTCGGGCGTCCCACTGGCCGAGGTAGTTGAAGACCACCTGGCTGTGCGCGCTGCCGCCCAGGCGCTCGCGGACCTCGGGCGGTCCGAAGGTGCGCAGGGCGCCGAAGCCGATGCCGTTGCCGGGCACGGCCCGCAGCTGGCGGCGCACCGACTTCACCAGGGACCGCCAGTCGCGGTCCGGGCCGAGGTCGCCGGGCTCGGACACCTGGAGGGCGACCGGGTAGATGGTGGTGAACCAGCCGACCGTGCGGGAGAGGTCGACGCCGTCGAGGAGGTCCTCGCGGCCGTGGCCCTCCAGGTCCAGGCGGACCCGGTCGTGTCCGGTCCAGCGGGCCAGCGCCAGGGCGAGGGCGGCGAGCAGGACGTCGTTGACCCGGGTGCGGTAGGCGGTGGGCGCGGAGCGCAGCAGGGCCTCGGTGTCCTCTTCGCCGAGTTCCACGCTCACCACGGCCGCCGGTCCCGGCTCGGCCGCCGGTGCGGGGTCCGCCGGGGCGGGTTCGGCGTGTACCGCCTGTTCCCAGTGCGGCAGTTCGTGGTCGAGACCGCCCTCGGCGACGAACGCGGCGAGTCCTCGTGACCACGCGCGGAAGCTGGTGCCGCGCTCCCCCAGCGTGACCGGGGCGCCCTGGAGCGCCTGCCGGTAGGCGGTCTCCAGGTCGTCGCGGAGGATGCGCCAGGACACGGCGTCCACGACCAGGTGGTGGGCGACGAGGAGGAGGAAGGCGGGCCGGTCCGGCTCGCCGGTGAACAGCGCGGCGCGCAGCTGCGGGCCGTGGGCCAGGTCGAAGCCCGCGTGCAGTTCGTCGGCGGTCTTCGCCATGGCCGCGTCGGCGTCCTCGGCGGACAGTCCGGTGAGGTCGTGGCGGGTGAGGACGCCATGGCCGCCGGCGGGCGGCGGGTTGAACTGCCGCCAGCCGTCCGCCTCCCGGGTGAACCGCATGCGCAGGGCGTCGTGGTGCTCCAGCAGCGCGTCGAGGGCGGCCCGCAGCGCCCGCGGGTCGGGGGTGCCGTCGAGTTCCAGCAGCGCCGACTGGTTGAAGTGGTGGTGGGCGGCGCGCGGGCTGGTCAGGAACCAGTGCTGGATGGGGGTGAGCGGCACCTCGCCGGTCACCGGGCCCTGTCCGGACCGCTGGGGCGCGCTGCGGACGACGGTGGCGAGTTCGGCGACGGTCTGGTGGGTGAAGAGGTCCCGGGTGGCGATGTGCAGGCCGTCGCGGCGCAGCCGGGAGACGACCTGCATGCTCAGGACGGAGTCGCCGCCGAGCGCGAAGAAGTTGTCGTCGGCGCCGACCTCGTCGATGCCCAGGACGTCGGCCCAGATCCGGGCGATGCGGCGTTCGGTCTCGCTGCGCGGCGCGGTCCGCGGTCCGTCGCCGGCGCGGGCGGGCCCGGGTGCGGGCAGGGCCCGCCGGTCGGTCTTGCCGTTCGGGGTGAGCGGCAGCCGGTCGAGGGCCACGAAGACGGACGGCACCATGTGCGGCGGCAGCAGCCCGCCCAGGTGCAGCCGCAGTTCGCCGACGGGCAGCGGGGCGGACGGGTCGGCCTGGACGACGTAGGCCACGAGCCGGGCGGGGGCACCGGGCGTGTCCGCCTCGCGTACGGTCACGACCGCGTCCCGCACCAGGGGGCTGCGGCGCAGCGCGCTCTCGACCTCGCCGGGTTCGATGCGGAAGCCGCGCAGTTTGACCTGGTCGTCGGCGCGTCCGGCGAAGCGGAGCAGGCCGTCGGCGGTCCAGCGGACGAGGTCCCCGGTGCGGTACATCCGCTCTCCCGGCGCGCCGAACGGGTCGGCGACGAACCGCTGGGCGGTGAGGCCGGGCCGGCCCGGGTAGCCGCGGGCCAGTCCGGGACCGGCGATGTACAGCTCGCCGGTCACGCCGGGCGGGACGGGTCGCAGGGCGGCGTCGAGGACGTGGACGCGGGTGCTGCCGGCGGGGCGGCCGATGGGCGGGGCGCCGGTGCCGGGGGTCAGCGGGCCGGTCCAGGTGGCGACGACCGTGGCCTCGGTGGGCCCGTAGGAGTTGATCATCCGGCGGCCGGGCGCCCAGGTCTCGACCAGGTCGGCGGGGCATGCCTCGGCGCCCACGATCAGCGTGCGCAGGGCGGGCAGGGCGGCGGCGGTCTCCGGCGCCACGGTGGCCAGCGCGGCCGGCGGGATCAGCGTGTGGGTGATGTGCCGCTCGGCGAGCACCTCCGCGAGCCGTTCCCCGACCAGGGGCCCCTCCTCGCCGGTGACCAGGGCGGCCCCGCTGAGCAGGGAGACGCACAGTTCCAGGACGGAGGCGTCGAAGCTGGGCGAGGCGAACTGGAGTACCCGGTCGCCGGGGCCCGCCGCGTACTGTTCGGCGGCGGACGCGGCGAAGACGGCCAGGCCCCGGTGGGTGACCGCGACGCCCTTGGGGGTGCCGGTGGAGCCCGAGGTGTAGATGACGTAGGCGGGGTGCGCGGGGGTGAGCGCGGTGGGGCGGTCGGTGTCCGTGGGCGCGGTCGGTGGTCCGTCCGCGGTCCACACCTCGGCGGGGTCGGCGAGGACGAGGTGGGCGCCCGCGTCCCGGATCATGAACTCCCGTCGCTGCGGCGGGTAGTCCGGGTCGACGGGCAGGAAGGCGCCGCCGGCCTTGGCGACGGCGAGCTGGGCCACGACCGTCGCCGCGGAGCGGGGCAGGGCCAGGGCCACGACCCGCTCAGGTCCGACGCCGTCCCGCAGCAGGCGGTGGGCCAGCCGGTTGGCCGCCCGGTCGACGTCCGCGTAGGTCAGCTCGCGGTCGCCGTCCACGAGTGCCACCGCGTCCGGGGTGCGGGCCGCCTGCCGTTCGAACAGGTCGGGCAGGGTCGCCTCGGGCACCGGGCGGAAGGTGCCGCGGCCGTGGTCCAGCAGAGTCTTCAGTTCGTCGTCGGAGGTCAGCGGCAGGGCGCCGAGCGGGCGGTCGGGGTTCTCGGCGACGGCGTCCAGCAGGGTGCCGAGCTGGCCGGCCATCCGTTCGGCGGTGGCCGCGTCGAACAGGTCGGTGTTGTACGTGAGCAGGCCGTGCAGGGCTCCGGAGCCGGTCTCGGCGAACTCCAGGGTGAGGTCGAACGCGGCCTGCTCCGACTCCGGTTCGACATCGGTGACGTCCAGGCCGGGCAGGTCGAGGTCGGCCGCCGGGGTGTTCTGCAGGACGACCATGACCTGGAAGAGCGGGCTGCGGCTGGTGTCGCGGACCGGCTGGACCTCGTCCACGACCCGCTCGAAGGGCACGTCCTGGTGGGCGAAGGCGTCGAGGACGGTCTGCCGCACCGCGCCCAGGAAGGCGGTGAACGGCTGGTCGGCGCCGGCCCGGGACCGCAGCACCAGGGTGTTGACGAAGAACCCGACCAGGGCCTGGGTCTCGGCCCGGTCGCGGCCGGAGGTGACGGTGCCGACGGCGATGTCGTCGGTGCCGGAGAGCCGGGCCAGATAGGCCTGGGCGGCGGCGACGAGCGTGGTGAACAGGGTGGTTCCCCGGTCCCGGGCGAGGCCGGTCAGCCGCCGGGCCGTCCGGGCGGGCACGACCAGGGGGGTGGTGGCGCCGGCGCTGGTGCGCACCGGCGGCCGGGGCCGGTCGGTGGGCAGGTCCAGCGGTGCGGTGCCGGCCAGGTGCTGCCTCCAGTAGGCGAGCTGCCCGTCCGCGCCGGCGGCGCCGGCCGTGCGCTGCCAGTGCGCGTAGTCCGCGTACTGCACCGGCAGCGGTAGCAGCCCGTCCTGTGCGACGCCCAGTTGCGCCCGGTAGAGGTGGGCGAGGTCGCCGAGCAGGACGGAGGTGGACCAGCCGTCGGTGACGATGTGGTGCAGGGTCAGGGTGAGGACGTGGTCGTGGTCGGCGAGCCGGACAAGGCCGGCGCGCAGCAGCGGTCCCTGACGCAGGTCGAAGGGGCGGGAGCGCTCCTCGGCGAGCAGATCCCGCAGCGCGAGTTCGCGTTCGCCGTCGGTGAGGTGGGCCAGGTCGCGCACCGGGAGCGGTACGTCCTGGGGCGGGTGGACGCGCTGTACGCCGTGTCCGTCGACGCTGTCGAAGGTGGTGCGCAGCGACTCGTGCCGGGCCACCAGGGCGCCGAGGGCCGCGTGGAGGGCGCCGGTGTCCAGGGTGCCGTGCAGGCGCAGGGCGAGCGCGGTCACGTACTCGGCGCCGCCGGGCGCGAACTCCTCCAGGAACCAAAGGCGTTGCTGGGCGTACGACATCGGCACGGCCCCCTCGCGGGCGACCGGGACGATCTCCGGCCGGCCGCTGCCCTGCCGGCTGCCGAGCAGCCGGGCCAGACCTGCGGGCGTGGGATGGCTGAACACCGCGCGGGGGGTGAGGTCGGTGTCGAAGTCCTCGGCGAGGCGGGAGGCGAGCCGGATGGAGAGGATCGAGTCGCCGCCGAGCCGGAAGAAGTCGTCCTCGGCGCCGGGCGGTTCGATGCCCAGCACCTCGCCGAAGACGTCCGCCGTGCGGCGCTCGGCCTCGGTGCGCGGCTCCACCCGCCCGGCCTGTGCCGCGGCCCGGGGGGCGGGCAGGGCCGCCCGGTCCACCTTGCCGTTGCCGCTCAGCGGGAGGGCGTCGAGCGGGACGAAGGCGCCGGGGACGAGGTACTCGGGCAGGGCGCGGGCGGCGAAGGCCCGCAGCTCCTCGGGGTCCCGGCCGGCCGGGCCGACGACGTAGGCGACGAGCCGCCTGGCGCCGGGCCGGTCCTCGCGGGCCAGCACGGCCACGTCCACGACGCCGGGGTGGGCGGCGAGGGCCGCCTCGACCTCGCCGGGCTCCACCCTGAAGCCGCGGATCTTGACCTGGTCGTCGGCGCGGCCCAGGAACTCGACGGTGCCGTCCGGCCGCCGCCGGGCCAGGTCGCCCGTGCGGTACATCCGGGCTCCGGGCGGGCCGCAGGGGTCGGCGAGGAAGCGGGCGGCGGTGTCGCCGGGACGGCCCAGGTAGCCGCGGGCGACGCCCTCTCCGGCCACGTACAGCTCGCCCGCGCAGCCCGGCGGCACGGGCCGCAGCCGGGCGTCGAGGACGTGGACCCGCATGTCGTCCAGGGGGTGGCCGACGGGGACGGTGTCGGGCACCGCCGCCGGGTCGGTGAGCGCGCAGGACGTCGCGAAGGTGGTGGTCTCGGTGGGCCCGTAGCCGTCCACCACGGTCAGTCCGGGGCAGGCGGCCAGGACGCGGCGCACGGCCTGGGCGGGGACGACGTCGCCGCCGGTCCAGACCTGGCCGAGACCGCGGAAGCAGTCCGGCGCGTCCTGGGCGAGCAGCCGGAACAGGCCGGCGGTCAGCCACAGCGCGCTCAGCCCGTCACCGGCGGTCAGCCGGCGGATCAGGGCCGCGTCCACGCCGTCGCCGGGGGCCACGACCACGCAGCCGCCGTTGAGGAGGGGCGCCCACACCTCGAAGGTGGCCGCGTCGAAGGCCACCGGCGAGTGCAGCAGCACCCGGGCGGACACCCCGCCGGCGAACCGGCTGTCGGTGGCGAGCGCCGCGACGTCGCGGTGGCGTACGGCGACCGCCTTGGGGCGGCCGGTGGAGCCGGAGGTGAACATCACGTACGCCAGCCGGTCGGGGTCGGCGGGCGGGGCCTGCTCCCCCGTGCCGGTGCCGTGCGCCGGCCGGCCGGGACCGGCGTCCGGTGTCCGCTCGTCCCCGGTCCCGGGGCGGGCGGCGGCCACCTCGGCGGCGGTGAGCCGGACGGTCGCGCCCGCCTGGGCGAGGAGGGTGCGGCGGCGCTCCTCGGGGGCCCGGGTGTCGACGGGCACGTAGGCGCCGCCCGCCATGAGCACCGCGAGCTGGGCGACGACGAGTTCGGCGGAGCGCTCCATCAGCAGCGCCACCCGGCCCTCGGGGGCCAGCCCGCCGGCGAGCAGCCGGGCGGACAGGGCGCCGGACCACTCGGCGAGTTCCCGGTAGGTCACCGCGCGGTCGCCGTCGGACACCGCTGTCGCGTCCGGGGCGCGGCGGGCCTGCTCGGCGAACAGGTCCACCGGGCTGCGCGGTGCGGTGCGGCGGGCGGTGGTGTTCCAGGCGGCCAGCAGGCCGCGGTCGGCCGGGGTGAGCAGGTCGAGGCCGTCGGTGAGCAGGTCGAGGCCGTCGAGGCCGGTGCCGGACCCGTCGGCGAGGATGGTGAGCAGGGCGGCGAACCGCTCCGCGGCACGCTCGGCGGTGCCCGCGTCGAACAGGCCGGGGTCGTAGGAGAGGTCGAAGCCGAGCCGTTCGGCCAGGTGGGCGCGCAGGCACCACGGGAAGGTGGTGGCGTCGTCGGCGCGCACCTCCTCGACGCGGACGCCGGTGCGGGCCGTGGCCTCCTCGTCCACGGGGTAGTTCTCGAAGACCACCATGCTGTCGAACAGCGGTTCGCCGGCGGGGATCGCGGTGGCGGCCTGGATGCGGGGCAGGGCGAGGAAGTCGAAGCGGCGGGCGTCGCTCTGCCGTTCCTGGAGGTCGCGCAGCCACGGCAGTACGGGTCCGGACGGGACGCGGACACGCGTCGGCACGGTGTTGATGAACATGCCGATCATGCCTTCGACGCCGGGCAGTTCGGCGGGGCGGCCGGAGACGGTGGTGCCGAACACCACGTCGTCCCGGCCGCTGTACCGGGCCAGCAGCAGCGCCCAGGCGCCCTCGACCACGGTGTTGACGGTGAGCCCGGCGCGGGCGGCGGTCTCCCGCAGCCGCTGCGAGACGCCGGTGTCCAGCTCGTGGTGGACGGCCGCGGCGGACCGGGCCCGGTGGGCCTCGGCGGGCGTGCGGTCGTACGGCAGCGGGGTGCGGGCGGTGAATCCGGCCAGGGCGTCGGCCCAGTGCCGTTCGGCCGCCGTCTCGTCCTGCTCGTCCAGCCAGTGCAGGAAGTCCGCGAAGGGCCGCCGCAGCGGGGGTGGCGTGTGCGGGCCGCCGGTCAGCTCGGCGTAGTGCGCGCAGACCTCGGTGAGCAGCTGTCCGGTGCTCCAGCCGTCGAGGACGATGTGGTGGGTGGACCACAGCAGCAGCACCTCGTCGCCGGGCAGGGCGGCCAGGGTGAGGCGGGTCAGCGGTGCGGCGGTGAGGTCCATGCCCGCGGCGCGGTCCTCGGCGAGCAGCCGGTCGGTCGCCTCGGCGCGCTGTCCGGGGGTGAGGGTGCGCCAGTCGAGGCGGGTGACGGGCAGCTCGGCGTGGCGGTGGACGATCTGGACGGGGTGGGGCAGGCCCTGCCAGTGGACGCTCGTACGCAGGGCCGGGGTGCGGTCGGTGACCTGCTGCCAGGCCGCGGCGAAGGCGTCCGGGTCGGCCACGCCGGACAGCCGTACGGCCGTGCGGTCGAAGTAGGCGTGCTCGGTGTCGACGAGGCCGTGGAAGAGCATGCCGGACTGGAGCGGGGTGAGCGGCAGGACGTCCTCGACGTGCCTGCCGTCGCCGACGAGCCGGTCCAGCCGGTCCTGGGTGAGGTGGGCGAGGGGGAAGTCGGAGGGGGTGCGGCCGCCCGCGCCGGGGCGGGTGCAGTGCGCCACCAGGTCGCGCAGGGCGACGGTGGTCTCCTCGGCGAGCCGGGCGACGGTGGCCCGGTCGTAGATCTCCGCCGGGTAGGTCCAGCCGAGTTCGAGGCGGCCCTGCTGGACCACTCCGGTGATGTCCAGGAGGTAGGGGCGGGGCTCGTCCGGGTCGGTGTCCCGGCCGGCCGGGGGCAGGGAGCCGCGGACCAGGCCGTCGGCGGTGGCGCCGCCGGCGTCCCACTGGCCGTGGTAGTTGAAGCCGATCAGGGGGGCCGGGGCGGCGGCGAGCGGGCTGCCGGGCGTCAGGTGGCGCAGGGCGCCGTGGCTCAGGCCGTGCAGCGGTACGGCGCGCAGCTGCTCCTTGACGGAGCGGAGGGTGTCGTGCCAGCCGGCGTCGGGGTCGACGCGCAGGGCGAGGGGGAACTCGGCGGTGAACCAGCCCACCGTGCGCGACAGGTCGACGTCCTCGAACAGGTCCTCGCGGCCGTGGCCCTCCACGCCGAGCAGCACGGTGTCGCGCCCGCACCAGCGGGCCAGGGTGCGGCCGAGGGCGCTGAGGAGGACGTCGTTGACCTGGGTGCGGTAGACCTCGGGGACCTGCCGCAGCAGGGCGTCGGTGGTCCCGGCGTCCAGGGTGACGGTGACGGTGGCGGCGGTGCCGTGGGTGTTGGCGCCGGGCCGTCCGGCGGGCAGCCCGGCCGGGGCCGCGGTGGCGCGGGTCCAGTAGGGCAGGTCCGCGTCCAGGCCGCCGGAGCGGGTGTGCCGGTCGAGGCGGGCCGCCCAGTGGCCGTAGGAGGTGCCGGGGGCGGGCAGTGCGGCGGGGGTCCCGGCCGCGGCGGCCCGGTGGGCGGTCTCCAGGTCGGCCAGCAGGATGCGCCAGGAGACGCCGTCGATCACCAGGTGGTGGGCGGTGATGACGAGCTGTCCGGGCCGCCGCGGGCCGAGGTCGAGGAACAGGACGCGGACGACCCGGCCCTCGGCGGGGTCGAGGGCGGCCTGCGCCTCGTCCGTGAGCCGCTGCGCCTGCGCCTCCGCCGCCCCGTCGTCCAGGCCGGTCAGGTCGTGCCGGGTGAAGACGCCGTCCGGTGCCTCGTCCAGCACCTCCTGGCGCCACCCGTCGGCGGTGCGGCGGAACCGTGTCCGCAGGGCCGCGTGGTGGCGTACGAGGGTGTCGGCGGCCTGCCGCAGGGCGGGGGCATCGGTGTCCGGGGCGAGTTCGAGGCGCTGGGTCATGGTGAAGCGCAGCTTCTGCCCGGGGTCGCGCCCGTCCAGGTACCAGTGCTGGATGGGGGTGAGCGGCGCCTCGGCCGGGGTGTCCTCGCCGGTTGCCGCGCGGGGCGCCGACTCGCCGGTGCACAGGGCGAGTTCGGCGACCGTCTGGTGGCGGAAGACGTCCTTGGTGGTGAGGGCGAGGCCGGCCTGCCGGGCGCGGGAGACGATCTGGATGCTGAGGATGGAGTCGCCGCCGAGCGCGAAGAAGTTGTCCCGGGTGCCGACCCGTTCGACGCCGAGGACCTCGGCCCAGATCGCGGCGAGGCGTTCCTCGGTGGCGGTCCGGGGGGCGGTGTACGGGGTGGCGCTGTCGGGCTGCGCGGGCGGAGCGGGCAGGGCGCGCCGGTCGGTCTTGCCGCTGGTGGTGCGCGGGATGCCGGCCAGCGTGACGAACGCGGCGGGCACCATGTGGTCGGGCAGGGTACGGCGCAGGGCGACCCGCAGTGCGTCGGCGGAGGGGGTCCGGCCGGCGGCGGGCACCACGTAGGCGACCAGCATGAGACGGCCGGCGTGTTCCCGCGCGGTCACCGCCGCGTCGGTGACGTCGGGGTGGGCGAGGAGGGCGGCCTCGACCTCGCCGGGCTCGATGCGGAACCCGCGGATCTTGACCTGTTCGTCCACGCGCCCGAGGAACTCCAGGAGTCCGTCCCGGTCCCAGCGGGCCCGGTCCCCGGTGCGGTACATGCGCTCGCCCGGCGCGCCGAACGGGTCGGCGAGGAAGCGGGCGGCGGTCAGTCCGGGCCGGCCGAGGTAGCCGCGGGCGACCTGCGCCCCGGCCAGGTACAGCTCGCCGGGTGTCCCGGGCGGCACCGGGCGCAGCGCGCCGTCGAGGACGTAGGCCCGCAGGTTGCCGCCGGGACGGCCGAGGACCGGCCGGCCGGGCCGGTCGGCGCAGCGGCCGTAGACGGCGTCGACGGTGCATTCGGTGGGCCCGTACATGTTGTACACGGCCACGCCCAGTTCGCGTTCGGCGCGTACGAGCTCCTGCCAGGTGGCCGTGGTGACGGCCTCGCCGCCGACGAGCAGCAGTCCCGGGTGGTGGCGGCCGGGGGCGAGCAGGCCGGCGGAGGTGAGTTCGCGCAGGAAGGAGGGGGTGACGTTCACCAGGTCGAGGCGGTGTGCGGCGACCAGGGCGCAGAACGCCTCCGGGTCCAGGCGTACGTCCTCGTCGACGAGGTGCACCTCGTGGCCGAGGGCGAGGAGCAGCGGTCCCTCCCAGGAGGTGTCGAAGGAGAAGGAGGCGCTGAGCGCGGCGCGCAGCCGCCGCCCGCCGGCGGTGTGCGGGGCGAGCAGGTGCTCGCGGTGGTCGTGGCAGAGGTTGACCAGCTGCCGGTGTTCGACGGCGACGCCCTTGGGGCGGCCGGTGGAGCCGGAGGTGTGGATGATGTAGGCGGTGTGTCCGGGCAGCAGCGGCCGGACGCGGTCCGCGTCGGCCGGGTCGTGGTCGGGCAGCCGGTCCCAGGGCACCGCGTCGAGGCCGGTGAGCAGGGTGTGCGGCCGGACGTCGTCGAGGAGGAACGCGACGCGGTCCTCCGGCAGGGCGGGATCGAGGCAGACCAGGGTGGCGCCCGCCTTGAGGACCGCGAGCACCGCCACCACCAGGTCGGAGGTGCGCGGGAGCCGTACCGCGACGACGTCCTCGGGGCCGGCGCCGCCGGCGATGAGGTGGTGGGCGAGCCGGTTGGCCCGCCGGTTCAGCGCGGCGAAGTCCAGGGTGGCGTCCCGGGCCACCAGGGCGGTGTCGTGCGGGGTGCGGGCGGCCCGGTCCTCGAACAGGGCCGGGAAGGTGGTGTCCGGCTCGGACAGGCGGGCGCCCGCGCCGTACCGGAGCACCTGCTGCCGTTCCTGGTCGGTCATCAGCGGCAGGGCGCCCACGGACCGCTCCGGGTCCTCGGCGGCGGCCTCCAGCAGGATCCGCAGCCGGCCGGCGAGCCGTTCGGCGGTGCCGGCGTCGAACAGCCCGGTGTTGTACTCCAGGTAGCCGGTGAGGCCGCCGTCGCTCTCCACGAAGTCGAAGGCGAGGTCGAAGGTGGCGTTGCGGACCGGCGGGGTCACCGGTTCCACCGTGAGGCCGGGCAGCCGGAGCGTCTCGGCGCCCAGGTTGTGCAGCGCGACCATCACCTGGAACAGCGGGGTGCGGCTGGTGTCGCGTTCGGGCTGGAGGGCGTCCACGACCCGCTCGAAGGGGACGTCCTGGTGGGCGAACGCCTCCAGGACGGTGCCGCGCACCTCGGCCAGCAGCTCCCGGAAGGGCAGGTCGGGGCGGACGCGGGCGCGCAGCACGAGGGTGTTGACGAACATGCCGACCACGTCGTGCAGTTCGGGCCGGTCACGGCCGGCGGTGACGGTGCCGACGGTGACGTCCTCCTGGCCGGCCCAGCGGGCGAGCAGCACCTGGCAGGCCGTCACCAGGGTCATGTAGAGGGTGGCGTCGGCCTCCCGGCCGCGCTCGCGCAGCCGCGCGGTCAGCGCGGCGGGCAGGGTGAAGGTCACCAGGGCGCCGTCGCGGGTGCGGACGGCCGGGCGGGGCCGGTCGGTGGGCACTTCCAGCGGGGTCACGCCGTCGAGGGTCCGGCGCCAGTAGGCGAGGTCGGCCTCGGCGTGGCCGGTGCGTCCGCGCTGCCAGGCGGCGTAGTCGGTGTAGCGGACCGGCAGGTCGGGCAGGGCGGGGCGGCGGCCGTCCAGCGCCGCCGCGTACAGCTCGCCCAGGTCCCGGCCGAGGACGCCGACGGACCAGCCGTCGGTGGCGATGTGGTGCACGGCGAGGACGAGGACGTGCTCGTCGGCGGCGAGCCGGGCCAGGCGGGCGCGCAGCAGCGGTCCGGCGGCCAGGTCGAACGGGGTCGCGGCCTCGTGCTCGATGAGGGCGTCCAGGGCGGACGGGTCCGCGAGGTCCTCCACGGAGAGGTCGACGGGCCGCGGCGGGTGGACGATCTGCCGTGGTCGGCCGTCCTGTTCGGCGAAGGTGGTGCGCAGTGTGCCGTGCCGGGCGACCAGGCCGTCCAGGGCGGTGCGCAGCGCGCCGGTGTCGAGCGGGCCGCGCAGGCGCAGCACCGACAGGGTGGTGTACTCGGTGCTGCCCGGCTCGAACCGGTCGAGGAACCACAGCCGTTGCTGGGCGTACGACAGCGGGGCCGGGGTGTCCGTGGCGGCGGCCGGGATGGCGTCGGCGTCGCTCCCGGTCCCGGGGGCGCCGAGCGCCGCCGCGAGGGCGGAGAGGGTGGGGTGGGTGAACAGCAGCCTCGGTGAGACGTCGGTGCCGAAGGCGGCGCGCAGCCGGGAGGTGACGCGGACGGCGAGGATGGAGTCGCCGCCGAGGGCGAAGAAGTCGTCGTCGGCGCCGACCTCGTCGGTGTCCAGGACGTCGGTCCACGCGGCGGCGACGAGCTGTTCGGCGGGGGTGCGCGGCGCGGTCCGCGCGGCGTCGGCGGCGAAGCCGTCGGGGCCGGGGGCGGGCAGGGCGCGCCGGTCGAGTTTGCCGTTGACGGTGAGCGGCAGGGCGGCCATCGGCACGTAGGCCGCGGGCACCATGTGCGCGGGCAGCAGCCGTTCCAGGTGGGCGCGGAGGTCCGCGGCGGAGGGGGGCGGCACGGTGCGGTCGCCGGTGCCGGTGCCGACGACGTGGGCCACCAGCCGGCGTGTCCCGGCGGTGTCCTCGTACACGCCGACGGCCGCCGCGCCCACACCCGGGTGGGTGTGCAGGGCGGCCTCGATCTCGCCGGGCTCGATGCGGTAGCCGCGGATCTTGACCTGCTGGTCGGCGCGGCCCAGGTACTCCAGGGTGCCGTCGGCCCGCCGGCGGGCCCGGTCCCCGGTGCGGTACATGCGGGTGCCGGGCCGTCCGAACGGGTCGGCGGGGAAGCGGGCCGCGGTGAGGCCGGGCCGGTTCAGGTAGCCGCGCGCCAGGCCCTCGCCGGCGACGAACAGCTCCCCCACCGCGCCGGGCGGTACCGGGTTCATGGTGTCGTCGAGGACGTGGACCCGCAGGTCGGGGATGCCGGTGCCGATGGGGCTCGCGGTGCCGCCCCGGGCGGCGTCGCGGTCCAGGGGCGCGTAGGTGACGTGCACGGTGGTCTCGGTGATGCCGTACATGTTGACCAGGCGGGGCGCGGTGTCCGGGTGGCGGGCGTACCAGTCGGCGAGGCGGGTGACGTCGAGCGCCTCGCCGCCGAATATGACGGTGCGCAGCGCCAGCCGGTCACCGGTGGCGGGGAGTTCGGCGTCCGCGCGGATCAGCGGGTAGAACGCGGAGGGTGTCTGGTTGAGGACGGTGACCTGTTCGTCGGCGAGCAGCCGCAGGAAGTCCTCCGGGGAGCGGGCGGTGTCCTCGGGGACGACGACGAGCCGGCCGCCGTGCAGCAGCGGGCCCCACAGCTCCCACACCGAGAAGTCGAAGGCGTAGGAGTGGAAGAGGGTCCACACGTCGTCGGGTCCGAAGCCGAACCACTGGTGGGTGCGGGTGAACAGCCGGACCACGTTGGCGTGCGGGACGACGACGCCCTTGGGGCGGCCGGTGGAGCCGGAGGTGTAGATGGCGTAGGCGGGGCTGTCGGGCAGCGGGCGGCGGGCCGGGTCCGCCGGGCCGGTGGCCGGACGCCGGGCAAGGTCCGCCCGTACGTCGGGGTCGTCGAGCAGCAGGACGGGGACGGTGGTCCCGGCCTCGGTGCGGGTGGTGGTGATCAGTGCCACGGGCCGGGCGTCGGCGAGGATGTTCCGGACCCGTTCGGCGGGCAGCGCGGGGTCGACGGGCAGGTAGGCGGCGCCGGCCTTCAGCACGGCCAGGACGGCCACGACGAGGTCGGTGGAGCGGGGCAGGGCGAGGGCCACGAACGTCTCGGGTCCGGCGCCGAGTTCGGCGAGCCGGTGGGCGAGGCGGTTCGCCCGCGCGTCCAGGGTGGCGTAGTCGAGGCGGTCGTCGCCGCAGCCGACGGCCTCGGCGTCAGGGGTGCGGGCGGCCTGTGCCGCGAAGAGTTCGGGCAGCGTCTGGGCGGGCCGGCCCTCGGCGGTGCCGTTCCACTCGGTGAGCAGCCGGTGCCGTTCCCCGGCGGTGGTCCAGGCGAGGGCGCGCAGCGGGCGGTCCGGGTCGTCGGCCAGCTCGGTGAGGAGCAGGCACAGCCGGCCGGCGAGCGCCCGGACGGTCGCGGCGTCGAACAGGCCGGGGTCGTAGGCGAGGTCGAAGCCGAACCGTTCGCCCTGGTAGGCCCGCAGGACGAGGGGGTAGTTGGTGGCGTCCCGGGAGGAGACGTCCGTCAGGCGTATCCCGGAGCCGGCCGCGCCCGCCTCGTCGAAGGGGTAGTTCTCGAAGGCGACCATGCTGTCGAACAACGGGCTGCCCGCGGGTACGTCGCTCAGGCCGGTCAGTTCGGCGAGGGACACCGCGGCGAACCGCCGGGCCTCGGCCTGCGCCTCCTGGAGTTCCCTGAGCCAGGCGGTGGCGGTACGGCCGCCGTCGACCCGGACGCGGGTGGGCAGGGTGTTGATGAACATGCCCACCATCGACTCGACGCCGGGCAGGTCGTCGGGGCGCCCGGAGACGGTGGTGCCGAACAGCACGTCCGGTTCGGCGCTGTAGCGGGACAGCAGCAGCGCCCAGGCGCCCTGCACCACGGTGCCGAGGGTGAGTCCGGCCGACCGGGCGGTGCGGGCCAGCCGCGCGGAGACCTCCTCGGACAGTCCGGCCGTGTGCACGTCGGCGGAGCGGGTCTCGTGCCCGGGGCGGCGGACGCGGTCGGCGGGCAGCGGGGTGGGGGTGGCGAAGCCGTCGAGGACGGTCCGCCAGTGCGCGTGGGCGGCGTCGGTGTCCTGGGCGGCCAGCCAGCGCACGTAGTCGCCGAACGGCCGCCGCAGCGGGGGCCGCGGCTCGGTGCCGGCGGTGAGCGCCGCGTACTCCGCGAACACGTCGGTGAGGACCTGGGCGAGGCTCCAGCCGTCCAGGATCAGGTGGTGGGAGGTCCACAGCAGGTGCAGCCGGGCATCGGGCAGCCGGACGAGCGTCAGCCGCATCAGGGGCGCCGTGTCGAGGTCGATGCCGCGCGCGAGGTCGTCGGCGCGCAGCCGGGCGAGCCGGTCGGCCCGCTCCGCCGCGTCCGCTTCCCGCCAGTCGAACCGTTCCACCGGTACGGTGACGCGGCGGTGCACGACCTGGAGCGGTACCGGCACGTCCTCCCAGACCACGCGGGTGCGCAGGGCGGGAGTGCGGTCGGTGACGCGCTGCCAGGCGACGGCCAGGGCGTCGGGGTCGCCGACGCCCTCCAGCAGCAGCGCGGCCTGGTCGACGTACACGTCGTCCGGTCCGCCGACGAGCCGGTGGAAGAGCATGCCCTCCTGGAGCGGGGTGAGCGGCAGCAGGTCCTCCACGTCCCGGCCGTCGCCGGCGAGCCGGTCCACGCCGGCCTGGTCCAGGCGGGCGAGCGGGAAGTCGGAGGGGGTACGGCCGCCGGCGCCGGGGCGGGCGCAGTGCCCGGCGATGGCGGCGAGGGCGCCCACCATGCCGTCGGCCAGCCGCTGGACGGTGCCGGCCCGGTGCACCTGGTCGCTGTAGTGCCAGGTGATCTCCAGCTCGCCGTCGGAGACCACGGCGGAGACGTCCAGCAGGTGGTCCAGGGGCCTCTCCGGGTCGACGTCGCGGCCGGGTACGTCGGCGGTGGGCGCGAAGTCCCCTCCGGGGGCGGCCTCCCACTGGCCGTGGTAGGTGAAGCAGACCGGGGGCAGCGGCAGCGCGCCGAGGGCGCGGGCCTCCGGCCGGGGTGAGCCGAGGTGGCCGAGCGCCTGGTAGGTCAGCCCGCGGCGGGGTACGGCCCGCAGCCGCTCCTTGACGGCCTTGAGGGTGGCGCCCCAGTCGGCCGGGTCCGCGGGGGTGAGGGTCACCGGGTACTGGGTGGTGAACCAGCCGACCGTGCGGGACAGGTCGGCGCCCTCGGCGAGGTCCTCCTCGCGTCCGTGGCCCTCCAGGGCGACGGTCACCCGGTCGGTGCCCGTCCAGTCGGCGAGGACCCGGCCCAGCGCGCTCAGCAGCACGTCGTTGACCTGGGTGCGGTACACGCCCGGCACGCGGCGCAGCAGCGCGTCGGTGGTGGCGCGGTCCACGCGGGTGCGTACGGTGCGCACGGATCCGGCGAGCGGGGTGCCGGGGAGGTCCACGGGCAGCGGGGTGCGGGGCTGGGCGGCCTCTTCGGCCCAGTACGCCAGGTCGTCGTCGAAGTCACCGGCGCGGACCCGGTCGGTGAGCCGGCGCGCCCAGTCGGCGAGCGGGGTGTGCTCGGGTTCGAGCCGGGGTTCCCCGCCCGCCGCGGCCTGCCGGTAGGCCAGTTCGAGGTCGGCGAGGAGGACCCGCCAGGACACGCTGTCGACCGCCAGGTGGTGGACGGTCAGGAACAGCCGGGGCCGTTCGCCGCCGGTCAGCAGGGCGGCGCGCAGCAGGGCGCCGGTGGCCGGGGCCAGGGCGGCGCGGGCGGCGTCGGCGGCCTCTGCCGGCGCGGTCGCGGGGTCGTGGCAGGTCAGCAGTGCGGTGGCCGGGCCGGTGCCGGGGTGCTGCCGCCAGGTCTGCGCGGTGCGGGTGAACCGGGCGCGCAGCGACGGGTGGTGGGTCACGACGGCTTCCAGCGCTCGTTCCAGGGCGGGCCGGTCGAGGTCGTGGGGCAGGTCGAGCAGCATCGACATGCTGAAGTGCCGCAGCGGGCCGTGGGTGGCGAGGAACCACTCCTGGACCGGGGTGAGCGGGGCGGGCCCGTCCTCGTGCGGGCGCCGGGGCGCGGGCAGCGGGGCGGTGCGGTGGGACGCGGCGGCGGCCAGGTCGGCGACCGTCTGGTGGCGGAAGACGTCCTGGGAGCCGATCCGCAGGCCCGCGGCGCGGGCCCGGGCGACGGCCTGGATGCTGAGGATCGAGTCACCGCCCAGCTCGAAGAAGTTGTCGGTGACGCCGACCCGGGGCACGCCGAGCACCTCGGCCCAGATGCCGGCCAGGGTCTCCTCGTCCGGGGTGCGGGGGGCGGCGAACTCGCGCTGCCCCTCGGTGGGCGCGGGGGCGGGCAGCGCGCGGCGGTCCAGTTTTCCGCTGGTGGTCAGCGGCAGCGCGTCGAGCGGGGTGAAGGACGACGGGACCAGGGGATCCGGCAGGGTGCGGCGCAGGGCCGCCCGCAGGTCTGCCGGGACGGGCCGGGGCGTTCCGGGCGCGGGGACGACGTAGGCGGCGAGGCGGGTGTGGCCGTGCGCGTCGGGTGCGGCGACGACCGCGGCGGCGCCGATCCCGGGCAGGGCGAGCAGGGCGGCCTCGATCTCCCCGGGCTCGATGCGGTGGCCGCGCACCTTGACCTGGTCGTCGGCGCGGCCGAGGTAGTCCAGGCGGCCGTCGGCGGTCCAGCGGGCCAGGTCGCCGGTGCGGTACATGCGGGTGCCGGGCGGCCCGTAGGGGTCGGCGGGGAAGCGGGCCGCGGTCAGGCCGGGACGGCCGGTGTAGCCGCGGGCCAGCTGGGCACCGGCGAGGTACAGCTCGCCGCCGACGCCGGGCGGCACGGGCTGGAGGCGGTCGTCCAGGACGTAGGCGCGGACGCCGGGCAGGGGTCGGCCCACCAGCGGGCGGTCGCCGCCGTCGATACGGCAGGACAGCGCGTCGACCGTGCACTCGGTGGGGCCGTAGAAGTTGTGGGCCCGCACGTCCGGGTGGGCGGCCAGCTCCCGCCACAGGGCGGGGCCGACGGCCTCGCCGCCGAGCATGAGGACGCGGGGGTGGTGCCGGGGGTCGGTGAGCAGTCCGGCGGGCAGCAGCTGCCGCAGGTAGGACGGGGTGACGTCGAGGAAGTCGACGCGGTGTTCGACCACGTACTCGACCAGGGCGGCCGGGTCCATCCGGGTGACCTCGTCGACCAGGTGCAGCGGGTGGCCGTCGGCCATCAGCAGCACGCCCTCCAGGGAGGTGTCGAAGGAGAACGACGCGGTGAGGGCCACCCGCAGCGGGCCGCCGCCCGCGTCGGCGACGAAGCCCTCGCGGTGGGCGGCCAGCAGGCGCACGGCCGAGCGGTGGGCGACGGCGACGCCCTTGGGCCGGCCGGTGGAGCCGGAGGTGTAGATGACGTA
The DNA here is from genome assembly GCF_040613095.1 of Streptomyces sp. NPDC006309. Classification (NCBI taxonomy): domain Bacteria; kingdom Bacillati; phylum Actinomycetota; class Actinomycetes; order Kitasatosporales; family Streptomycetaceae; genus Streptomyces; species Streptomyces sp. NPDC006309. The sequence goes on from NZ_JBEXRO010000016.1 coordinate 37,351, forward strand.
GGCGGTGTTCCGCGGGTCCAGCGGGGCGCGCCGGTCGGCGTCGGTGGGGTCGGTGTCCGGGGCGGTCGCGGGCACCGCGCGCAGGGCGGCCTCGTCCAGGACCAGGGCGGGGCGGGCGTCGTCGAGGAGGTACCGGACGCGTTCCTCGGGCAGGGCCGGGTCCAGGGGCAGGTAGCCGGCGCCGGACTTCCAGGTCGCGAGGATCGCCGTGATCATGTCGGCGGTGCGCGGCAGGCGCAGCGCGACCAGTTGTTCGGGGCCGGCGCCCAGGGCGATGAGGTGGTGGGCGAGCCGGTTGGCACGGGCGTTGAGGGCGGCGTAGTCGAGCCGTTCGCCGCCGGCGACCAGGGCGAGGGCGTCGGGGGTGCGGGCGGCCCTCCGCTCGAAGAGGGCGGGGTAGGTGGTGTCCTCGACCGGCGGCGCGGCGGGGTTCCAGTCGTGGACGACCTGCCGGGTCTCCTCCTCGGACAGCAGGGGCAGGCTGCCCAGGGGGCTGTCGGGCGCGCCGGCGGCGCCCTCCAGGAGGCGCAGCAGCTGTCCGGTCATGCGCGCGGCGGTGGCCGGGTCGAACAGGTCGGTGCGGTACTCCAGCAGACCGGTCAGGTGCTCGCCGTCCGGGACGAACTCCACGCTCAGGTCGAAGGTGGCCGCCTGCCGGGGCACGGTGACCGGTTCGGTGGCGAGGCCCTGCGGGGCGGTCGCGGCGGGCGGGTCGGGGTGCAGCAGGACCAGCACGTCGAACAGCGGGTTGCGGCCCGCCTCACGGGGTGCGCCCACCGCTTCCACGATCCGCTCGAACGGCGTGTCGCCGTGGGCGAAGGCGCCGTTGACCGTGTCGGCCGCCTGTGCGAGCAGGTCGCGGAAGGTGGCGGAGGGGTCCACCGCGGTGCGCAGCACGACCGTGTTCACGAAGAAGCCGACGGTGCGTTCCAGATCGGTGCGGGACCGGCCGGGGGTGAGGGAGCCGACGGTGATGTCGTCCTGGCCGGACCAGCGGGCCAGCAGGGCCTGGGTGGCGGCGACCAGGGTGGTGTGCAGGGTGGTGCGGTGGTCTCTGGCGAGGTCGCGCAGCCGCGCCGTGAGACGGGCGGGCACGGTGAAGGTGTGGACGGCGCCCGCACCCGCCTCCTCGCCGCGCCGCGGCCGGTCCAGGGGCAGTTCCGGGGCGACCGCGCCGGTGAGCCGGTCCTTCCAGTAGGCGAGGTGCTTTTCGAGGCGCGGCCCGGAGAGCTGGTCGCGCTGCCACACCGCGAAGTCCGGGTACTGCGTGGCCACCGGGGGCAGGTCCGGTGCGGCGCCCCGGGCGAGGGCGTCGTAGGCGGTGCACAGTTCGTCCACGACCAGGCCCATCGACCAGCCGTCGGTGACGATGTGATGGGCGGTCAGCAGCAGCACGTGCGAGGTGGCGGACTCGCGCAGCAGCAGCGCCCGCAGCAGGGGGCCCTGCCGCAGGTCGAAGGGGCGGGAGTACTCCGCCCGCAGGTCCGCGTCCAGGTCACCGGTGTCGCGGACCGGCAGCGGCACCGGACCCGCCGGCCGCACGGTCTGCGCGGGCCGGCCGTCGGTCTCCGCGAACGTGGTGCGCAGCGCCTCGTGCCGGGCCACCACGGCGGTCAGGGCCTCCCGCAGCGCCTCATGGTCCGGGGTGCCGGTGAGGCGGAGCGCGACCGCGCTGTTGTAGCGCGCGTCGCCGGGGCGCAGGCGGTCCAGGAACCACAGGCGCTGCTGGGCGAAGGACAGGGGCAGCGGGTGGTCCCGGTCGGCGCGGGGGATGCCCTGCCGGGTGCCCGGGGCGGCGGCGGCCCCGGCCCGTCCGGCGAGGCGCCGGCGCAGTGCCTCGCGCAGGTCGGCGGGGAGGGCCTCGGCGCGGTCCTGCCGGGCGGACGCCGGGGAGGCGGGGCGGTGGTCGGGGTTCGACGGGGTCGAAGACGTCATGGTCGTCGGTTCCTCACCGTTCGTCGTGGTCGGGGCCGCCGTACGCGGCGTCTTCGTCGTCAGGGGCGGGACGGCCGTGTCCCGCGGGCGGGCCGTCCTGGCCCTCGTGCGCGCCGTCCTCGCCGTCGTGGCCGTACGCGGCGGCCTCCAGTTCGCTCAGCACCTGGTCCTCCACGAGTTCCGCCAGGGCGGCGACGGTGCGGGAGACGAGGATGTCGCGGGGGGTGAGGGTGACGCCGAACGCGTCGTTGGCGCGGGAGGCGATGAGCAGGGCGCGCATGGAGTCGCCGCCCAGCAGGTAGTAGTCGTCCTCGGCGCCGACGGCTGTGCCGAGGGTCTCCTCCCAGATGGCCGCCACGGCTTCCTCGGTGGGCGTGCGCGGTGCCACGTACCCGGCCCGTTCGCGTTCCTCGGCCGGGGCCGGGGCGGGCAGGGCGGCGCGGTCGGTCTTGCCGTTCTCGGTGAGCGGGAAGCGGTCGAGCACCACGAACGCGGTGGGGACCATGTGGCCCGGCAGGAAGCGGGCGGCCAGGGTCCGCAGCGCCGCGGTGGTGGGCGGTTCGGCGCCGGGTGCCGTGAGCAGGTGGGCGACCAGGCGCGGCAGGCCCGGTTCGTCCTCCCGTACGGTCACCACGGCGTCCAGCACACCCGGGTCCCGGACGAGCACGGCCTCGACCTCGCCCGCCTCGATGCGATGGCCGCGCAGCTTGAGCTGGTGGTCGGTGCGGCCCAGGTAGTGCAGTTCGCCGTGGGCGTCGCGGCGCACCAGGTCGCCGGTGCGGTACATGCGGGTGCCGGGCGGCCCGAACGGGTCGGCGGTGAAGCGGGCGGCGGTCAGTCCGGGGCGGCCCAGGTAGCCGCGGGCCAGCGCGGGCCCGGACAGCCACAGTTCACCGGTGACGCCGTCGGGGACCGGCCGCAGCCGGGCGTCGAGGACGTAGGCGCCGGTGGCGGGCAGCGGGCGGCCGATGGGCGGGGCGGCGCCGTCCGGCCGCAGGGGCGCGGACCAGGTGGCGACGACGGTGGCCTCGGTGGGCCCGTAGGAGTTGACCATGCGGTGGTGCGGGGCCCAGCGGCCGACCAGTTCGGCGCTGCACGCGTCGGCGCCGACGGTGAGCGTCTTCAGGTCCGGCAGGGTGCCGGGGGTGTCGGGCGGCAGCGTGGCGAGCGCGGCCGGCGGCAGCAGGGTGTGGGTGACGCGTTCGGTGCGCAGCACGTCGGCCAGCTGGGCGCCGAGCAGCGGGCCGGGCGAGGGGACGACCAGACGGGCGCCGTGCGGCAGTGACATGCACAGCTCCAGCACGGAGGCGTCGAAACTGGGTGTGGCGAAGGCCAGCACCCGGTCGCCGGGGGCCACCTGGTAGTGGGCTGCCTCGGCGGCGGAGAACGCGGCGAGCCCGCGGTGGGTGACGACGACGCCCTTGGGGGTGCCGGTGGAACCGGAGGTGTAGATGACGTACGCCGGGTCGTCCAGGTCGAGCGGGCGGGTCCGGTCGGCGTCGGTGGGCCGGTGTCCGGGCGTGTCCTGCGGCGGTGCGGCGAGCAGACCGGCGATCTCCTTGGCGTCGAGGGTCAGGGCGGGGGCCGCGTCCCGCAGCATGAGGGCGATCCGCTCCTCGGGGTAGGCGGGGTCGACGGGCAGGAACGCGGCGCCCGTCTTCGCCACCGCCAGCTGGGCCAGCACCATGTCCGCCGAGCGCGGCAGCAGCAGGGCGACGAGGTCGCCGGGGCCCGCGCCGCGGGCGATGAGCGCGTGTGCCAGCCAGTTGGCCGCCGTCTCGGCCTGCGCGAACGTGAGCAGGGTGCCGGGTCCGGCGAGGGCGGGGGCGGCCGGCCACCTGTCGACGGCGGCCTCCACGAGGGCGGGCAGCGTCGCGGCGGGTACCGGTGTGCGCGCCGGGCGGGCCGGCGGGTGCAGCAGCCGGTCCCGTTCGGCGGGCGGGAGGACGTCGACGTCGTCGAGGCGGGTGGTGCCGTCCGTGGCGGCCAGGGCGTGCAGGGTGTGCAGCAGCTGGCCGGCCAGGGAGCCGGCGGTGGCCGGGTCGAAGCAGCGCGGGTCGTAGCCGAGTTCGACGGCGAGCCGGTCGCCGGGCGAGACGACGACGGTGAGCGGGTAGTTGGTGGCCTCCCGGGCGTCCAGGTCCCGCACGGTCAGTCCGTGGGCGCCCGCCGTCGCGTCGCCGACGGGGTAGTTCTCGAAGACGACCAGGCTGTCGAAGAGTTCGGTGCCGGGCGGCAGTTCGGTGAGGCCGTGCAGCTCGTTGAGCGGCATGTGGTCGTGGCGGCGGTCCTCGGCCCGGGCCTCCTGCACGGCGCGCAGCCAGGCGGCGCAGGGCGCGGCGCCGTCGACGTCGGTCCGGGCGGGCAGGGTGGTGATGAACAGGCCGGTGATGGTGTCGGCGCCGGGCAGGTCGGCGGGCCGGCCGGAGACGGTGGTGCCGAAGCACACCTCCCGCTCCCCGCTCCACCGGGCCAGCAGCAGCGCCCAGGCGCCCTGCACGAGGGTGTTGAGGGTGAGGCGGTGGCGGCGGGCGAACTCCTGGAGCCGGCGCGTCTCCTCGGTGCCGAGCCGCTGGGACAGCCAGGTGCCGGAGCGTGCCGTGGTGCCCGGCGCGGGCCTGCGGTCGTACGGCAGCGGGGTCGGGCTGGCCAGGCCGGCGAGGACGTCGCACCAGTGCTCCGCCGCCCGGCCGGTGTCGCGGGCGGCCAGCCAGCCGGCGTGATCCGCGAACGGCCTGCGTTCGGGCAGCCGGGGCGGCTCGCCGCGGACCAGGGCGGCGTGCGCGGCCATGACGTCGGACAGGACGTGGAAGACGCTCCAGCCGTCCAGCAGGACGTGGTGGAAGGTCCACACCACCCGCACGGCGTCCGGGCCGAGCCGGACCAGGGCGAGCCGCAGCAGCGGGGCCCGGTCCAGGGTGAGACCCCGGGCCCGTTCGTCGGCGAGCAGCCGCTCCAGTTCGGTGTCCCGCCGGTCCGCCGGCACACCGCTCCAGTCGTGCTCGGTGACCGGCAGGGTCACGTCGCGGTGGACGATCTGGAGGGGCACGGGTACGCCGTGCAGGGCGACGGAGGTGCGCAGCACGGGGGTGCGGTCGACGACGTGCTGCCAGGCGGCGGCCAGCTGTCCGGGGTCCCGGGCGCCGTCCGCCACGAAGGTGATCTGCTCGACGTACAGGCCGTGTCCGGCCTCGTCCAGGCCGTGCACCACCATGCCGGTCTGGGTGGGCGTGAGCGGATACACGTCCACGACGTCCGTTCCGGTGCCCACGAGCCGGTCCACGGCGGCCTGGTCGAGCGGGGCCAGCGGGAAGTCGGACGGGGTACGGCCGCCGGCGCCCGGTTCGGCGCAGTGCCGGACGATCTCCCGCAGTTCGGCGGTCAGTTCGGCCGCCAGCCGGGCGACGGTGTCGTGCCGGTGCACCTCGCGGGAGTACGACCAGGTGAACTCCAGCCGGCCGTCGCTCACCCGGCCCAGCACGTCGAGGAGGTGCGGGCGTTCGGCGGAGGCGTCCATGCCGCCGCCGAGCGCGCCGTGGGGCGCGTGCAGCAGGCCGCCCGGGGCGGGTGTCCGGTCCTGCTGGCCCAGGTAGTTGAAGCAGACCTGGGGCAGACCGGGCAGGGCGGGGCCGGCCGTGGGGTGCAGGTGGCGCAGTGCGCCGTAGCCCAGTCCGCCGTGCGGGACGGCGCGCAGGTTCTCCTTGACGGCCTTGAGGACGGTGCCGGTGTCCGCGTCGCGGGGCACGTCCAGGGCGACCGGGTACATCGCGGTGAACCAGCCGGTGGTGCGGGCGAGGTCGGTGTCGTCGAACAGCTCCTCGCGGCCGTGGCCTTCGAGGGTCACCGCGACCCGGTCCCGGCCGGTCCAGCGGGCCAGGACCCGGCCCAGCGCGCACAGCAGGACGTCGTTGACGCGGGTGCGGTACGCCTCCGGCACGTCCTGGAGCAGCCGGCGGGTGTCCTCGGCGCCGAGGCCGGTGGTCACGCTCTCCTCGACGGCGGCGGTGTTCGCACCGCCGGTGTGGTCGGTGGGCAGGGCGGTGCCGGCGTCCAGGTCGCGCCAGTGGGCGAGTTCGCCGTCGAAGCCCCCCGCCGCGGTGTGGTCGGCGAGGCGCCGGGCCCAGGCCGCGAACGAGGTGCTCTTGGCGCCGAGGCCCGGTCGTTCGCCGTCCCGCAGGGCGCGGTAGGCGGTGTCCAGGTCCTCCAGGATCAGCCGCCAGGACACGGCGTCCACGACCAGGTGGTGCGCGGCGAGCAGCAGCACCGGCCGGCCGCCGTCCCCGGGACGGCACAGCGCGGCCCGCAGCAGCGGCCCGGCGGCCAGGTCGAACCCGGCGGCGAGGGCGGCGGTCACCTCGGGCACGGCCGCGTGGTCGTGCACCTCCAGGTGCGGGGCGTCGTCGCCGGGCGGGGTGCCGTACTGCCGCCACCGCCCGTCCCCGGCCGGTTCGAAGCGCATGCGGAGCGCGTCGTGGTGCTCCAGTACGGCTGCCAGCGCGGCGCGCAGCAACGGCTCGCCGGGGTCCTCGGCCAGCTCGAAGGAGACCGTCTGGCTGAAGTGCGCGGGGTCTCCGGTCAGGGTGTCGAACAGCCAGTGCTGTACGGGGGTGAGCGGGGCGTCGCCGACGACGGGCCCCTGCTCGGCGGTGACGGCGGTGCCGTGGAACTCCGTGGCCGCCGCCGCGAGTTCGGCGAGGGTCTGGTGGGTGAACAGGTGCCGGGGGGTCAGGGCGAGACCGGCGCGGCGGGCGGCCGAGACGATCTGGATGCCGAGGATGGAGTCGCCGCCGAGGGTGAAGTAGTTGTCGTCGGCGCCGACTTCGGGCACGCCGAGCACCTCGCACCAGATCGCCGCGACGGTCTGCTCCGCCTCGGTGCGCGGCGGCCGGGCGGTGCCGGTGGTGGCCGGTGCTGCCCACTGCGGTGCGGGCAGCGCCCGCCGGTCCAGTTTGCCGGTGGCCCCGAGCGGCAGCCGGTCCAGCGGCACGACCAGGGCGGGGACCAGGTGGTCGGGGAGGCTGTGGGCGAGGAACGCGCGCAGTTCGGCGGCATCCGGCAGGGCGGCCCCGCGGGGTACCGCGTAGCCGACCAGCCTGCGGTGGCCGGCGTGTTCGATTACCCGGGCCGCCGCGGCGGCGACGGCCGGGTGCCGGGTCAGCGCGGCCTCCAGTTCGCCGAGTTCGATGCGGAAGCCGCGCACCTTGACCTGGTCGTCGCCGCGGCCGAGGTAGCGCAGGTCGCCGTCGGACGTCCAGCGGACCAGGTCGCCCGTGCGGTACATGCGGGCGCCGGGCGGGCCGAACGGGTCGGGCAGGAAGCGCGACGCGGTCAGGCCGGGGCGGCCGAGGTAGCCGCGGGCGACGCCGGTGCCGGCGAGGAACAGTTCGCCGGGCGCCCCGGCGGGGACCGGGCGCATGTGCGCGTCCAGGACGTAGGCGCGGGCGCCGCCGACGGGACGGCCGATCGGCGGGTCGCGGTCGGGGTCGGCCGGGTCGCAGGTGAAGGCGGTGGCGTAGACGGTGGCCTCGGTGGGGCCGTAGATGTTCATGACCCGGCAGCCGGGGACGGCCTCACGGACCCGGCGTACGGTGCGGGCCGGCAGCCCCTCCCCCGCGAGGACGACCGTGTCCGCGCTGACCTGTACGGCGTCCTCCGCGAGCAGCCGGTCCAGGGCGGAGGGCACCGCGCTGAGCAGTCCGGCCCGCCAGGGTCCGGGGCGTTCCGCCAGGGCCAGCAGGTCGCGGACGATCTCGACGCAGCCGCCGGACAGCAGCGGGGAGAAGATCTCGAACACCGACACGTCGAAGTTGAGGGAGGTGGAGGCCACGACGTGGGCCAGTCCCCGGCCGGTGAACTCGGCCGCGGCCCAGTCGGTCAGGGCCAGCACCGACGCGTGGGTGACGACGACGCCCTTGGGGCGGCCGGTCGAGCCGGAGGTGTGGATGACGTAGGCCGGGTGGCCGGGCAGCAGCGGGCCGTGCCGCTCGCCGTCGCCGACGGGCGTGCCCGGGACGGCCGCAGCGGAGTCCTGGTCCCGGTCCTGGTCCAGCAGGATCCGGGTGTACGGGCCCTCGGGCAGCCGGCCGGCGGTCGCCGCGCTGGTGATCACGGCGTCGGGCCGTACGTCCTCGAAGAGGAACGCGACGCGCTCGGCCGGGTACTGCGGGTCGACCGGCAGGTAGGCGGCGCCGCTCTTGAGCACGGCCAGGAGCGCCACGACCAGATCCTCGGTGCGGGGCAGGCACAGGGCGACGAAGCGCTCGGGTCCCGCGCCGGCCGCGATCAGCCGGCGGGCCAGCCGGCTGGAGCGGGCGTCGAGTTCGCCGTAGGTGAGGCAGGCGTCGCCGTGGCGGACGGCCGGGGCGTGCGGGGTGCGCTCGGCCTGCCGCCGGAACGCCTCGGGCAGGGTGTCGTGCGGCGCCTCCCGTACGGGTCCGCCGAACCGGCCGACGAGGTCCCGGCCGCCGGCCGGGTCCAGGAGCGGCAGGTCGGCGAGGCGGCGGTCGGGGTCGGTGGCCATCCCGGTCAGCAGGGTGCGCAGGCTCTCGCCGAGCGCCTCGACCGTCGCGGGGTCGAACGCTCCGGGGTCGTAGTCGAGGTTCACGGCCAGGCTGTCGCCGGGCGCGATGACCACGCTGAGCGGGTAGTTGGTCGGCTCCAGGTCCCGTTCCTGTTCCATGGCCAGGCCGTGCCGGGCGAGCGAGTTCTCGTCGAACGGGTAGTTCTCGAACACCACGATGGAGTCGAACAGGCTGGTGCCGCCGGGCACCTCGCTCCAGGACTGCACCTGGGCCAGCGAGACGAAGTCGTGGCGCCGGGCCTCCGACTGGGCGGCCTGGAGGTCGCGCAGCCAGTCCGGCAGCAGGCGCCGTCCGTCGACGCGGGCCCGGGTGGGCAGGGTGTTGATGAACAGGCCGACCATCGAGGTGACGCCGGGCAGGCCTGCGGGCCGGCCGGAGACGGTGGTGCCGAACACCACGTCGTCACCGCCGCCGTAGCGGGCCAGCAGCAGCGCCCACGCGCCCTGGAAGACGGTGTTGAGGGTCAGTCCCGCCCGCTGGGCGGTCTCCCGCAGCCGCGCCGAGACGTCCCGGCCGAGGGTCACCCGCACCGTCCCGGAGGAGGCGTCGCGGTGGGCCTGGGCGGGCCGCCGGTCGCGGGGCAGCTCGGTGGGGGCCTGGAAACCGGCGAGGGTCTCGCGCCAGTACCGTTCGGCCTGGCCGGTGTCCTGCCCGGCGAGCCAGTGCAGGTAGTCGGCGAAGGGCCGGCGCTCGGTCGGCCGCGGGCGGCGCCCGGAGGTCAGGGCCGCGTACCGCTCGCAGACCTCGTCGAAGACCTGGGCCGCGCTCCAGCCGTCGAGCAGGACGTGGTGGAAGGTCCACACCAGGCGCACCCGGTCCGGTGCCAGCCGGATCAGCATCAGCCGCATCAGGGGCGCCGTGCCCAGGTCGATGCCCGCCTCCCGGTCCTCGGCCAGCAGCCGGTCCAGGTCACGCGCGCCCTGGTCGGCGGGCTCGGCGGACCAGTCGTGGTGGGTGACGGGCACGGTGGCCCGGTGCCGCACGACCTGGAGCGGTTCGGCGGTCTCCTGCCAGACGAGCCCGGTGCGCAGGACCGGGTTGGCGTCCGCGGTGTGCTGCCAGGCCGTGGCGAGGGCCAGCGGGTCGGTGACGCCGGACAGCACCAGCTGCACCTGGTTGACGTAGGTGCGGCCGTCGGGGTCCAGCAGGCTGTGGAAGAGCATGCCCGCCTGCATCGGCGTCAGCGGGTACACGTCCGCGACCTCGCGTCCGTCGCCGGCGATCCGGTCCACGGCAGCCTGGTCCAGCCGGGCCAGCGGGAAGTCCGAGGGCGTACGGCCGCCCGCGCCGGGCCGGGCGCAGTGCGCGACCAGCTCCTCCAGCGCCTGCAGCATGCCCTCGGCGAGCGCGGTGACGGTGTCCTCGCGGTGCCGGCCGGGGCTGTAGTGCCAGGTGATCTCCAGCTCGTCGTCCTCGACGCGGGCGATCACGTCCAGCAGGTGCGGCCGTTCGGTGCCGGGTGCCTCCGCGCCGCCGAGTCCGCCGGGCACCGCGCCGATCAGGGTGCCGCCGCCGGCGGACCAGTCGAAGCGGCCCAGGTAGTTGAAGCTGATGCCGGGCATCGGGGTGGCGGTCAGGGCCGCGTCGCGGGCGAGGTGGCGCAGGACGCCGTAGCCGAGGCCCCGGTCGGGTACGGCCCGCAGCTGCTCCTTGACCGACTTGAGGGCGGCTCCCCAGTCGCCCGCCGGAACGGTGAGGGCGACCGGGTACAGGGAGGTGAACCAGCCGACCGTGCGGGACAGGTCGACGTCCTCGAACAGCTGGTCCTCGCGGCCGTGCCCCTCCAGCCCGACGGCGACGGTGGTGCGTCCGGTCCAGTCGGCCAGGACCCTGCCCAGCGCGGTGAGCAGGACGTCGTCGATCCGGGTGCGGTAGGCGCCGGGTACGCGGCGCAGCAGGTCGTCGGTGCGCCCGCGGTCCAGGCGCACGCTCACCTCGCGGACACCGGCCATGGTGGCGTCGCCGTCACCGTCGGCGGGCAGCGGGGCGGCGCAGTGCCGGGCGGTCTCCTCCCAGTGGTCGCGCCGGGCGGCGAAGCCCGTTGCGGCGCGCTCGCGCAGCCGGTGGGCCCACTCGCGCACGGACGTGGTGCGGGCGGGCAGCCGTACGGGTTCGCCCGCCGCGGCCTGCCGGTAGCCGGTCTCCAGGTCCTCCAGCAGGATCCGCCAGGAGACCCCGTCGACGACCAGGTGGTGGACGACGAGCAGCAGCCGGGCGGGCCCGGTGCCGTCGGCGGTGAACAGGCGGGCGGCGCACAGGGGTCCGGCGGCGAGGTCCAGTCCGGCGTGGGTCTCCGCCGTGACGTGTTCCTCGGCCTCCGGGCGGTGCACCTGGAGCAGTTCGGGGACCGGGCCGTCGGCGGCCGGTACGTGCTGGCGCCAGGTGCCGTCGCCGTCGAGGTGGAACCGGGCGCGCAGGGCGTCGTGGTGGGTCCACAGGGCGGTGAGGGCGCGGCGCAGGGCGTCCTCGTCGACCGGACCGGCGGCCTCGATGACGACGGACTGGTTGAAGAACCCGGCCCGGGCGGGCCGCGGGTCGAGGAACCAGTGCTGGATGGGGGTGAGGTCCGCCTCGCCGCTGACCGGTCCGGTGCCAGCGACGGCGGGCGCGGCGGCCCCGCCGGCGGCCAGCCCGGCCACCGTGGGGCGCCGGAACAGGTCGCGCGGGGTGAGGGTGAGGCCCGCCGCCCGGGCGCGGGAGACGACCTGGATGCTGAGGATGGAGTCGCCGCCCAGCATGAAGAAGTTGTCGTCCACGCCGACCCGTTCCACGCCGAGCAGGTCGGCCCAGATCCCGGCGAGCAGCCGCTCGGCCTCGGTGCGCGGGGCCCGGTAGGCGTCCTCGGCGCCCGCCGACCAGTCGGGGGCGGGCAGCCGCCGCCGGTCGACCTTGCCGTTGGTGGTCAGGGGCAGCGCGGACACGGTGACGAACGCGGCGGGCAGCATGTAGTCGGGCAGCCCGGCCGCCAGGTGGTCGCGCAGTGCGGCGGCGGAGGGCACCGCGGCGCCCTCGGCCGGCACGAGGTGGGCGGCCAGCCGCTTGCGGCCCGCGTCCTCGTACAGGGAGACGACGGCCTCGGCGATGCCGGGGTGGGCGGTCAGCCTGGCCTCGATCTCGGCGGGTTCGACGCGGAATCCGCGGATCTTGATCTGGTCGTCGGCGCGGCCGACGAAGTGCAGTTCGCCGTCGGCGCTCCAGCGCACGACGTCACCCGTGCGGTACATCCGCGCGCCGGCCGGCCCGAAGGGGTCGGCGAGGTAGCGGGCGGCGGTGGCGCCGGGCCGGCCGGCGTAGCCGCGGGCGAGTCCCGCGCCGGCGATGTACAGCTCGCCGGGGACACCCGGCGGCTGGAGCTGGAGGGCGCCGTCCAGGACGTACACGCGGGTGTTGTCCAGCGGGCGTCCGATGGGCAGCACGGCGGGCAGCGGGTCGCCGGCGCGGAAGACGCGGCGGGTGGCGAACGTGGTGGTCTCGGTGGGGCCGTAGCCGTCCACGACGGTCAGGCCGGGGCAGGCGTCCAGCACCCGGCGCACGACCGCGCCCGGCACGGCCTCGCCGCCCGTCCACACCTCCCGGGCGCCGCGCAGGCAGCCCGGGTCCTCCTGGGCCAGGAGGCGGAACAGCCCGGCGGTGAGCCACAGGCAGCCGACGCCCTGTTCGGTGACGGCGTGGCGGACCGCGGCGGCGTCCAGGTCGGCCGGCGGGGCGAGGACGGCCGTGCCGCCGCGCAGCAGTGGCACCCACACCTCGTAGGTGGCGGCGTCGAAGGCGTGCGGGGAGTGCACGAGGACCCGGTCGTGCCCGGTGAACGCCCGGTCCAGGGCGAGCGCGACGACGTCCCGCTGGCGCACCGCGACCCCCTTGGGGACGCCGGTGGAGCCCGAGGTGAACATCAGGTACTGGACGTTGTCGGGGTGGACGGCGTGGACGGGCGCGGGGTCGTCCGCGCCGGCCGGGACGTCGACCCGCAGGACGCGGTCGCCCGGCAGCAGGTCGCGGGCGGTCTCCTCCCACGCGGCGTCGGTGAGCAGCAGGTCCGCTCCGGCCTCGGCCAGCATCCGGCGCAGCCGCTCGCGCGGCGCCCGGCCGTCCAGCGGGACGTACACCCCGCCGGTGCGGACGAGGGCCAGCTGGGCGACGACCAGCTCCACGGAGCGGTCCACGAGCACGCCGACCGGGCGTTCCGGCCGTACGCCGAGCGCGGCCAGCCGGGCCGCCCGGCGCGCCGACCGCGCGTCGAGTTCGCGGTAGGTGACGCGCTCGGCTCCGGCCTCCAGCGCCACCGCGTCGGGGGTGCGGCGCACCTGGGCGGCGAAGAGGCCGGCGACCGTGGTGTCGGGCAGGTCGGTGGCGGTGTCGTTCCAGGCGTGCAGCACCTGTGCGCGGCGGTCGGGGCTGAGCAGCGGCAGCCGGGCGGGCGGGCGCGGGGACGCGCCGGGCATGCCCGTGAGCAGCACGGTCAGGTACTCGGCCAGCCGCTCGGCGGTGCCGGTGTCGAACAGTTCCGGGTCGTAGCCGAGGCGCAGGGTCAGCTCCGGGCCGGGGTAGGCGGTCAGGCTGAGCGGGTAGTTGGTGGTCTCGATGCCCTCCAGGCCGCTGAGGCGCAGTCCGTGGGCGGCGGCGAGACCGTCGTCCACCGGGTAGTTCTCGAAGACGACGATGCTGTCGAACAGGCCGACCCGCTCCGGGAGTCCGGTGAACGTCCGGATCCGGGTGAGCGGTGTGTGGTCGAAGCGCCGGTCCTCGCTCTGGTCGCGCTGGAGGGCGCGCAGCCAGTCCACGAGGGTGCCCCGGTCCGGGACGGCGACGCGGGTGGGCAGGGTGGTGATGAACAGGCCGGTCATGGCGTCGGAGCCGGGCAGCTCGGGCGGCCGTCCGGACACGGTGGTGCCGAACACCACCTCGTCGCGGCCCGCCTGACGGCCCAGCAGCAGTGCCCAGGCGCCCTGCACGAGGGTGTTGAGGGTCAGACCCGAGGTCCGCGCCAGCTCCTCCAGTGCCCGGGTCGCGGCGGCGGGCACGGTGGCCCGGACCTCGTGCGTGGACTCGGCGCGGTGGCTCTCGCGCGGCTCGCGGTCGTAGGGCAGGGGGGTGGCCTCGGTCAGGCCGGACAGGCGGCGTTGCCAGTGCCGTTCGGCCTCGGCCGTGTCGCGTCCGCGCAGCCAGGCCAGGTAGTCGCGGTAGGGCGGGCGGTCCCGGCCGGTCTCCGGCTCGGTGCCGGCGTGCCGGGCGAAGACGTCCGTGAGGACCTGGAACAGGCTCCAGCCGTCCAGGAGCAGGTGGTGGAAGGACCACACCACGCGCACGGCGGTGCCGGACACGCGGGCGAGCAGCAGGCGCTGGAGCGGGGCCCGGGTCAGGTCGATGCCCTCCGCGCGGTCGCGCGCCAGGACGTCGTCCAGCCGGGCGCGGCGCTCGTCCTCGGTCAGGTCGCGCCAGTCCAGGTGGGTGACCGGCAGGGCGGCGTGGCGCTGCACCACCAGCAGCGGCTCGGGCATGTCCTGCCAGACGACCCGGCCGCGCAGCACCTCGGTGCGGTCGGTCACGTTTTGCCAGGCGGCGGCGAGGGCCTGCGGGTCCGGTACGCCGTCCAGGACGAAGGTCAGCTGCTGGAAGTAGACGCCGCGGTCGTCCTGGGAGAGCCCGTGGAACAGCATGCCCGCCTGGGTCGGCGTGAGGGGCAGGACGTCCGCCACGGCGGCCGGGTCCGCGCCGGTGACGCGGTCCACGGCGGCCTGGTCGAGCCGGGCCAGCGGGAAGTCGGACGGGGTGCGTCCGGCGGCGCCCGGTGACGCGGCGTACCGGGCGAGGTCCGTCAGCGCGTCCGCGAAGCCTTCCGCGAGGGCCCGGACCGTGTCCTGCCGGTGCAGCCGGTCGGAGTAGAACCAGGTGAACTCCAGGCGGTCGCCGTCCAGGTGGCCGACGACCTCCAGGGCGTGCGGGCGCTCGGCGGCCGGGTCGGCGTCCAGCTCCAGCGGCCGGACGGTGCCCCGGTACAGTCCGTCGCCGCCGTCCGGCAGGCCCATCCGGCCCAGGTAGTTGAAGCTGATCTGCGCGTGCGGGGTGCCGGGCGCGGCACCGGGAGCGGCGAGGTGGCGCAGCGCGTCGTGACCGAGGCCGTGCCGGGGTACGGCGCGCAGCTGCTCCTTGACCCGCTTCAGGACGGTGTCCCAGCCGGCGTCCCCGGGGACGGTGAGGGCGACGGGGTAGCGGGTGGTGAACCAGCCGACCGTGCGGCTGAGGTCCAGGTCGGGGAAGAGTTCCTCGCGGCCGTGGCCCTCGACGTCGACCACCACCCGCTCCCGCCCGGTCCAGGCGCACAGGGCGCGGCCGAGGGCGCCGAGCAGGACGTCGTTGACCTGGGTGCGGTAGGTCTCGGGCAGGGTGCGCAGCAGGACCGCGGTGTCCTCGGGGCTCAGGCGGACGGTGACCGCGCGCTGGGAGGCGTAGGTGTTGGCGCCGTCCGTGTCCTGGGGCACGGCGGGAGCGGTGTCCGGGACCTCCCGGGCCCAGTACTCCCGCTCGCCGTCGAAGCCGCCGTCCGCCGCGTGCGCGTGCAGCCGGCGCGCCCACTGCCGTACGGGGGTGGACTTGGCGGGCAGGGCCGCCGCGCCGTCGTCGCCCGCGCGGCGGGCCCGGTAGGCGGTGTCCAGGTCGTCCAGCAGGATCCGCCAGGACACGCCGTCGACCACCAGGTGGTGCACGGCGAGGTGCAGGACCCGTGGCAGGCCGGGGCCGCGGTCGTGCAGCACGGCCCGCAGCAGCGGCCCCGCGGCCAGGTCGAAGGGGCCGAAGTGGGGGGTGTCCTGCTCCGGGCCGGTGTGCCGACCCAGGACGATCCGGGGCGCCCGGTCCGCGACGGCCCAGCTGACCCGCGGGGCGCCGTCACCGGCGGTGAAGCGGGAGCGCAGGGCGTCGTGGTGGGCGGCCAGGTCGTTCAGCGCCTCCTCGAGTGCCGCCGCGTCCAGGTCGTCGGGCACCCGGACGGACAGCGCCTGCGCGAAATGACCGGCCCGCTCGGCGGCCGTGCCGAACAGCCAGTGCTGGATCGGGGTCAGGGGGGCCGCTCCGGTGGCCGCCTCCGATGCCGGTGCCGAGGCGCGCGGGCTCCCGGCGGCGTCCGCGCGGCGGGCGAGGGCCGCGACCGTCTGGTGCTGGTAGAGGTCCCGGGAGGTCAGCATCAGGCCCTCCTGCCGGGCCCGGGCCACCACCTGGATGCTGAGGATGGAGTCGCCGCCGAGTTCGAAGAAGTTGTCGTCGACGCCGATCCGCTCCGCGCGCAGCACGTCCGCCCAGATCGCCGCGAGGGCGTGCTCGGTGGGGGTGCGGGGGGCGACGTGCCGTACGGCCCGCACGCCGGGGCCGGGGTCGGGCAGGCGTCCGCGGTCGATCTTGCCGTTGGGGTTGAGCGGCAGGCCGTCCAGCACGACGACGACCGCCGGGACCATGTAGTCGGGCAGCGTACGGCCCAGTTCCCGGCGTACGGTCTCGGGGTCGACCCGCGCTCCGGGGGCCGGGACGACGTAGCCGGCGAGGCGCCGGTGGCCGTCGGTGTCGGCCGCGGTGGCCGCCGCCTCGGCCACGCCGGCGCAGCGGCGCAGCGCCTCCTCCACCTCGCCCAGTTCGATCCGGAAGCCGCGCACCTTGACCTGCTGGTCGATCCGGCCGAGGTACTCCAGCCGGCCGTCGGCCCGCCGGCGCACCAGGTCGCCGGTGCGGTACATGCGCTCGCCCGGCGCGCCGAACGGATCGGCGACGAAGCGGGCGGCGCTCAGTCCCGGACGGTTCAGATAGCCGCGCGCCAGGCCGCCGCCCCCGAGATACAGCTCACCCGTGACACCGGGCGGCTGGGGCCGCAGGGCGCCGTCCAGGACGTAGGCCCGGGTGACGGCCACGGGTTCGCCGATGGGCGGGGACTGCTCGGGCAGCCGGCCCTCGGCGAACCAGGCGGTGGCGTACACGGTGGCCTCGGTGGGGCCGTAGATGTTGGCGATCCGGGCCGCGGGCATGGCGGCGCGCACGTCGTGCACCGTCTGCGCGGGCAGGGCCTCACCGGCGAGCACGACGGTGTCCGCCGTCACGGGTGCCGTACCGCCCGCGACCAGCCGGGAGACGACGGAGGGCACTCCGCTGAGCAGCCCGGCGCTGCGCGGGGCCGGCGTGTCGGCGAGGGCCGACAGGTCGGCGACCACCTCCACGGAGCCGCCGGCCAGCAGCGGGCACAGCAGCTCGAAGACCGAGACGTCGAAGTTGAGGGAGGTGGAGGCGATCACATGGGAGAGCCCGTCGGGTCCGAACCGCTCCCCCGCCCAGGCGGCCAGCGCGGCGACGCTGCGGTGGGTGACCACGACCCCCTTGGGGCGCCCGGTGGAACCCGAGGTGTAGATGACGTACGCGGGATGGTCCGGCAGCAGCGGCCGGATCCGGTCGGCGTCGGTCAGGTCGGCGTCGGTCAGGTCGGCGTCGGCCGGGCCCGGGGCGGGCGTGTCCTGGCCGGCGCAGTCCTCCAGGAGCAGCGGGACACAGTCCTCGGGCAGGGCGGACGCGGTGTCCCGGGTGGCGAGGACGAGGGCGGGCCGGGCGTCGTCGAGCATGAAGCGGATCCGCTCGGCGGGATAGGCGGGGTCCACGGGCAGGTAGCCCGCGCCCGACTTCAGCACCGCCCACAGCACGGGTACGAGGTCCGCGGAGCGCGGCAGGCACAGCGCGACCAGGGTCTCCGGGCCGGCGCCGCGCGCGACGAGCAGCCGCGCCAGCCGGCTGGCGCGCCGGTCGGTCTCGGCGTAGTCGAGCCGGTCGGGGCCGCAGACGACGGCGGTCCGGCCGGGGGTCCGGGCGACCTGGGCGCGGAAGAGCCCGGGCAGCGTGGCGTCCCCCGTGTCCCGGCTCCGGCGCGCGGGCGGGTTCCAGGCGTCGACCAGGGTGTGCTGCTCCGCGGCCGACAGCATGGGCAGCTCGGCCAGCGTGCGGCCCGGTCCGTCCGCCATGCCCTCCAGCAGGCGGTGCAGATGACCGGTCAGGCGGGCCACGGTCGCCGCCTCGAACAGGTCCGTGTTGTACTCGACGGTCAGCGCGCAGCCGCCCTCGGCCTCCGGGGTGAACTCCAGGACGAGGTCGAAGCGGGCGGCCGGGCGGGGCAGCGGATGCTCCTCCAGGCGCAGGCCGCCGGCGAGGGGCGGCACGCCGAGGGGCGTCTGCTGGACGACGAGCGCCTGCACCAGCGGGGTCCGGCTGGGGTCCCGGGTGGGCGACAGCTCCTCCACCACCCGGTCGAACGGCACGCCGTCGTGGGCGAAGGCGTCCAGCACCGTGGTCCGCATGCTCTCCACGAACCGGTCGACGGTCGCCCGCTCGTCCACGTCCGTGCGCAGCACCACCGTGTTGGCGAAGAAGCCCGGCACGTCCTCCAGCTCCCGGCGGTCCCGCCCGTTGGTGACGGTGCCGAACGCCACGTCCCGCTGCCCGGAGTAGCGGGCGAACAGCAGCGCCGCGGCCCCCGCGAACAGGGTGAACACGGTCGTGCCGCGGCCCGTGGCCAGATGCCGCAGCCGGGCCGTCAGCTCCGCGGGGAGACGGTGGTGGTGTGCCGCTCCGGCGGCGGTGCGCACCGCCGGACGCGGCCGGTCGGTGGGCAGCTCCAGGTGCTGGAGGTCCGACAGGTGCCGTCTCCAGTAGGCCAGGTCCACGGCGTCGGTGTCCCCGGCGGTTCCGGCGGTCCCGGCGTTCCCGGCCCGCTGCCCCTGCTCCCACACGGCGAAGTCCGGGTACTGCACGGCCGGCCGGGGCAGCCCGTCGGGCTCGCCGGTGGCCTCGGCGCGGTAGAGGGCGGCGAGTTCCCGGGTGAGGACGCCCACCGACCAGCCGTCGGTGACGATGTGATGCTGGGCCAGCAGCAGCAGGTGGTCGTCCTCGGCGAGCCGGACGAGCAGCGCGCGGGTGAGCGGGCCCGCCTCCAGGTCGAAGGGGCTGCACAGCTCCCCGGTGAGCAGTTCCTCGGCCGCCTCGGCCCGGCGCGCTCCGGGTACGCCGGTCAGGTCGGCCGTCCGCAGGGGCAGGTCCGGGTCGGCGGCGACGCGCTGGACGCCCTGTCCGTCGACGGTGGTGAACGTGGTGCGCAGCGAGGCGTGCCGGGCGGCGAGGCGGCGCAGGGACCGGCGCAGCGCGTCCTCGTCCAGCGCACCGCGCAGCCGCAGGGACACGCCGGTGTTGTACTCGGTGCCGCCGTCGGTCAGGTCGTCCAGGAACCACAGCCGGCGCTGGGCGCTGGACAGCGGCAGGACGCCCTCGCCGGGGGCCGGCGGGATCGGCTCCGGCGGGGCGGCGGCGGACGGGTCGCCGAGCAGGGGCACCAGGGCGGCGACCGTACGGGCGGTGAAGACGTCCCGTACGGTCAGCCGCACTCCCAGCTCGTCACGGATGCGGGACAGGACGCGCGCGGCCAGAATCGAGTCACCGCCCAGGTCCAGGAAGTCGTCCGTCACGCCGATCCCGTCGACGCCCAGGACGTCGGCCAGGATCGCGGCGAGGGAGCGCTCCCGGGGGGAGCGGGGCGGCACGCGGCCCGCCGTGGACACCCGCTCCGGAGCGGGCAGGGCCCGCCGGTCGATCTTGTGCTGCGGGGTGAGCGGCATCCGCTCCAGCACCACGACGGCGGCCGGCACCATGTGCCCGGGCAGCACGGCGGCCAGGGCGGCCCGCAACGCGGCCGGGTCGAGGGGGCGGGCGGGGGTGGGGACACCGGCGGTGCCGGGGTACTCCGCGGAAGCGGAGGAGCCGGAGGAGACGGGCGGGTGTCCCCCGGCCGGCGAACCCGAGGGCCGGTCCTCACCCACGGCACCGGCTCTTCTCCCGGCCCCGGCGGCCCCGTTGGCAGCCACTGCGCCATCGGACTCGGCCACCGTAGGGAGGAACGCCGCCCCGGAGGACTCCGGGGAAGCCACCTCGACCCCGGAACCGGCCGCCCCGGAGGAACCCACGGCACCATCGGACTCGGCGACCTCACCGACGAACGCCTCCCCGGCGCCCCCGGCCGAGCCAGCCACCGCGTCCCCGGAACCGGCCGCCCCGGACGACGCCCCGGCCACCTCTGGGAAAGCCACCTCGACCCCCGAACCGGCCGCCCCGGAGGAACCCACCGCACCCCCGGTCCCAGCCGCCCCGGAGGGACCGGCGGAACCCCCGGCGTCAGCGGCCCCCCGCGGGTCGTTCGGGGTGACGTAGGCGACCAGGCGGCGGTGGCCCGGTTCGTCCTCGCGGACCACGACCACGGCCTCGCCGACGGCGCCCCCGGCCAGCCGGCGCAGGGCCGCCTCGATCTCGCCGGGTTCGATCCGGAAGCCGCGGATCTTCACCTGCCGGTCCAGCCGGCCCAGGTACTCCAGCTCCCCGTCGGCGGTCCGGCGCACCCGGTCGCCGGTGCGGTACAGGCGGGCTCCGGGCGGGCCGAAGGGGTCGGCGACGAAGCGGGCGGCGGTCAGGCCCGGCCGGCCCAGGTAGCCGCGGGCCACCGCGTCGCCGCCCACGAACAACTCGCCGTCCGCGCCGGGCGCCACGGACCGCATCGCGGTGTCGAGGACGTACACCCGGGTGTGCGGCAGCGCGTCGCCGATCGTCGGGGTGCCCCGGCCGGCGGTGAGCGGCCCGGTCCAGGTGGCCACGATGGTGGCCTCGGTCGGGCCGTAGGAGTTGATCATGCGGCGGCCGGGGGCCCAGCGGTCGACGAGCCCGGCCGGGCAGGCCTCGGCACCCACGATCAGGGTGCGCAGCGATCTCGCGGTGCCCTGCGCCGGGTCGGGGAGGGTGGCCAGCGCGGCCGGCGGGATGAGGGCGTGGGTGATGCGGTGCTCGTCCACGACGGCGGCGAGTTCGTCGCCGAGCCAGGGCCCGTGCGGGGGTACGACGAGCGTGGCACCGGACAGGACGGAGACGCACAGCTCCAGGACGGAGGCGTCGAAGCTGGGTGAGGAGAACTGGAGCACGCGGTCGCCGGGGCCGACGGCGTACCGCTCGGCGGCGGCGGCCGTGAAGCCGCCTATGCCGCGGTGGGTGACCGTCACGCCCTTGGGAGTACCGGTGGATCCGGAGGTGTAGATGACGTAGGCGGCGTGGTCGGCCGCGACCCCGGTGTCGGCCCCGGCGCCGGCCGGGTGCTCCGCGCCGACCATGCCGTCCGCGCCGTCCGCGCCGTCCATGCCGTCCGTGCCGTCCAGCAGTTCGCCGGTCCGGCGCGGGTCGTCGAGGACGACCGCGGGCGCCGCGTCGGTGAGCATCAGCGCCCGGCGGTCCGCCGGGTAGGCGGGGTCCACGGGCAGGAAGGCCGCTCCGGCCCGGGCGACGGCCAGCTCGGCCGCTATCAGCTCCATGGAGCGCGGCAGCACGAGTGCCACCACCCGGTCGGGGCCCGCCCCGCGCCGCGTCAGGTAACCGGCCAGCCGGTCGGCGCGGGCGGACAGTTCCCGGTAGGTCCAGGTCCGCCGGCCGTCGCTGAGGGCCGGTGCGTCCGGGGTGCGGGTCACCCACGCGCCGAACAGCTCGCCGAGCGTCGGGTACGTCGTCGCCGCGGCGCTCTCCGGCGCCCCGGCGGTGTCACCGGCCCGCGGCAGGGAGGACGCCGGCGCGGGCTTGTCGTGCAGGTCCGTCATGGGTGAAGTCCTTAGGAGGGCGGGACGGTACGGCGCGGGCTGCGGAGGCGGACGCGGGCAGCGCCGCGCCCCACTGCGGGGCGGTGCGGTGGGTCACGGCGGCACGGCGGGCGTGCGCGACGGTGCGGGAACTGCGGACCGGGGGCGGTGATCCGGCATCGGCGGGTGTGGGCCGGCGGCGGTCCGGCGGCGGTGCGTGCCGGCCGCCGGCGGTGCCGCCCGGCCGGCCGGCGCGGGGGCCGGGGACGGGATCGCGGTCCGCGGGCGCGGGCCACCTGGCCGTGACCGGCCGCCGGGTCCGGCGGTGAGCGCCGGTCAGCCGTCGCCGGTACGGCGTGCCGTGCGCCCGGATATCTGGACCCGGTCGATCCGGCCGGTGGCGGGATCGCGGTGGAAGCGGCCGCCGGGTTCGAGGCGGCCGGTGGCCGGGTCGACCAGGTCGCACGTGAGGTCGGCGTAGCAGACCAGCGGGAGGGCCAGGTCGCCGTCCACGGACAGGGCCGGCGTGCCGTCCGGCCCGGGCGCGATGCGGTACGTCGTGGTGCCGTTGCGGTAGCTGCCCAGGCACTCGGGCAGGGCCACGGGCCGGCCCCGGTCCGTGTCCTGGGCGGCGGCGGGCACCCGGACACCGGTGAGCCGGGCCAGTTCGCCGGTGAGGTCGCGCCATAGAGCGGTGGCACTCGCGGCGTTGCCCGTGAAGGCGACCACGATCCCGGTCTCCGGGTCGGCCCGCAGGTGGCAGGAGGTGCCCTGGGCGTTGCCGTCGTGGCCGCACCACACGCGGTCGTCCTGCCGGTACAGGGCGAGGCCGGGGCCCCAGCCGTCGGCCAGCGCACCGGGGCGGGCGGCGGTCTCGGGGCGGCGCATCTCCTTGGTGACGGCGGGCGGCAGGACGTCGGAGCGTCCGATCAGCGCGTTGCCGAGCGCGGCCAGGTCGAGGGCGCTCGCCAGCAGGGCGCCGGCGGGTGCCTCCAGCGGTGCCAGGGTCTGCCGGGCCGGGCGGGGCCGGCCGGTCGCGGTGTTGACGGCGTGTCCGGCGGCGACGGGACGACGGGGCACGCTGTCGCCGACGAACGCGGGTGCCGTGCCGAGCGGTTCGAGGAGCAGTGCGCTCACCGCCTCGTGCCACGGCATGCCGGTGACGGTCTCGGCCAGCCGGCCGGCGGCGACGTAGCCGGCGTTGGAGTAGGAGAAGTCGGTGCCCGGGGCGAACAGCAGGTCGCGGGCGGTGCAGACGGCCGCGAGGCAGCGGGCGGCGGTGGTCCCGGCGGCGGTGTCGGAGTCGGGCCCGGTGGGCAGACCGCCGGTGTGGCTGAGCAGCTGGCGGATCGTCACCCCGGGCGTGTCTCTCAGTTCCGGGAGTTGCCCGGCGGCGGACTCGTCCAGGTCGAGGTCGCCGTCGTCGGCCAGCAGCATGACGAGAGCGGCGGTGTAGGGCTTGGTGAGCGACCCCAGGGGGACGGCCGTGTCCGCGGTGAAGGGCGTGCCGGTCGCCGCGTCGGCGAGGCCGGTGTGCACGGCTATGAGGTCGGTGCCGGTGTCCAGGACGAGCTGGGCGCCGGGTACCCGGTGGGTCCGGGCGAGCGTGTCGAGGCGGTCCTGTAGCTCCGCCCTTAACAGCGAGGGCGTCCAGGAGGCGGCCGGAGCGGTGGGGATGGAGTACGGCATGAGAAGGGGACTCCCGTTGAGTGGGTCTCATGTGCGGGTGTGCCGGTGCGGCCCTGGAGAGCGGAGCGGGGGCCGGCCGGGGATGCGTGCGCGCTCGGGTTACGGCCTGCTGACCTCGACGGGCAGATGCCGTACGCCGATGATGACGGCCGGGTTCTGGAAGACGATGTCCTCTTGGGAGGGGACCGTCAGGATGCGGAATCGTTTATGCAACATGTGAAGAGCGATCCGCGCTTCCAGCCGGGCCAGGGGCGCGCCGAAACAGAAGTGGATGCCGTGCCCGAAGGTCAGATGCGGGTTGGGGTCCCGCGTCAGGTCGAGGACGTCGGGGTCGTCGAACCGGGCGGGGTCCCGGTTCGCGGCCCCGAGGTGGGTCATCAGCAGGGCGTCAGCCGGGATCTCGTAGCCGCCGAGGACGACCGGGCGGGTGACCCGGCGGCCCAGCTCCGGGAAGGGGGGCAGCCAGCGCAGCACCTCCTCGACGGCGGCCGGGATCCCCGCGGGATCGGCGCGCAGCGCGGCGTCCGTGCCGGGGTGCAGGTCGAAGGTGACGACGGCGTTGCCGAGCAGCGCGGTGGTGGTGATGTGCCCGGCGACCAGCAGGAGGGCCACGAATCCGACCATCTCCTGGTCGGCGAGGCGGACCCCGTCGACCTCGGCGGCGATGAGCCTGCTGGTGAGGTCGTCCCCGGGGTCGGCGCGGCGGGCGCGGATGTGGTCCAGCATGTAGCCGTTCATCTCGCGCACCGTGGGGGCGATGGCCTCGAGGGCGCGTTCCAGGTCGGCCATGTCGGGGGCTTCGCCGAGCTGGTCGCCGCCGAACAGGACGCTCGCCCAGTCCTGGAAGAGCCGGTGCTCCTCGGCGGGGATGCCGAGCAGTTCGGCGATCACGATGATGGGGAGCGGATAGGCCAGCGCGTCGACCAGGTCGAAGCGGTCCTGGTCCGCGACGGCGTCCAGCAGCCGCGCGCAGACGGCCTCGATGCGGGGTCCGAGCCCCTGCACGACCCGCGGGGTGAACGCCTGGCTCACCAGGGTGCGCAGCTTGCGGTGCTCCGGGGGGTCCATGCCGACGAAGTTGCCCTGCCGGAAGGTCTCGAAGTCGGCCTGGGTGGGAGCGAGGGAGGAGAGGTCGGAGGAGTACGTCGCCGAATCGGCGAGCACGGTGGCGACGCTCGCGTGGTCGAGGACCTGCCACACTCCCTGCGCCTCGTCGTAGCGCACCGGCCCCTTCTCGCGTAAGCCCCGCCAGCGGTCGGGTAACACCTCCAACAGGAGCTGCTCGCCCGTCGGTTGCTTACCTATCACCATGTCTCCTTGGTAGCGGCGTGCGCGGCACGGAGGAGTCGCGCGGACCAGGGGTGGTACGGGAGGCCGGCGGCACGCGGGGCCCGGGGCGCCCCGGGCACGGCTCGGCCACCACCACTGGAGCGTGTACCGGGCGGGAGGTGCGCGTGACCCGCGTAGCTTCCTCG
Source organism: Streptomyces sp. NPDC006309 (assembly GCF_040613095.1). NCBI lineage: Bacteria > Bacillati > Actinomycetota > Actinomycetes > Kitasatosporales > Streptomycetaceae > Streptomyces > Streptomyces sp. NPDC006309. Next base: position 61,651 of record NZ_JBEXRO010000016.1, read on the forward strand.
TGCGCGGCCGGGCGGTCAACCGCTGTCAGCCTGGTGCCGGGACGGACCTCAGGTCCTCGGTCCTCAGGTCCTCAGGTCCTCAGCAGGTCCGGTGCGGGACACCGCGGCTTCGCGGCCGGCCACGGCCCCGCGGCGAATACCGGCGTGCGGCAGACCAACCCGACATGACTCATCCCCTCGGCGATACCTCCCGCGCGCCAAGCGCACGGGCCCTCCCGGCTCGTGAACGGACAGCGGAGCACCGGACTCCGACTGCCCGAAACGCGGTGTGAGAATACGCAGCTTCCGCCCATGCCGCCCCACGAATGGCATGATCCGCGCTCTACATCACCTTCGTTTCGATGGAACTCGGCCACAGTCTTCACGGTGAGTCACCCGTAAGCAACCCCCTGAAGTTGAACGGAGAGTGATCATGCGATGCAATCACGTCACCGTTCGGCGGCTTCGGCGGGACCACGCCGCAGTACACACTGCGGCCGGATCGCCGCTGCCGCGTGTGCCCCGGCCTTCCTCCCGCAAACCCCGCACGCCGGAAAAAGATGCGGCTGGACGTTCATCCGGACCCCCGCGGGGCGTGCGCGCTCGTCGCGCCGGAACTCCGGCCCGCCGTCGGGCGGTTGGCCTGCCCTGCCCCCTGATCTGCGACGACGATTCGGCCAGCGGAAGAGGCGCGGGCCGGCGCCCGGCACGGGACCGGAACACGCCACCGGCGGCCCCGGCCGGCCACCGTCGCGATCCGGCCGCACCGGCGCGCCCCCACCGCCCGGCACCTGAGGGCACCCGGCGCGCCCGGGCCGGCTCCGGCCACATCGAAAGGAATCAGCCATTGAGGCGCGGCAGGGGCGCACACTCCGGCCACTTACACCACCTCGTGCTCCCGCCGCGGCGGCCCACGCCCCCGCCCGGCGTCCCCGGCTCCGGGGTAAGGGAACACGCCGTGCCGCGTGCCGGACCGGGATGCCGGACCCGGGTACCGGCCGTGCACCGGCACCGTGCGGCTCGCTCGCGCTCCCCCGGGCGTCCCCGGGCCGCCCGGCGCGTCGCCCCCGTGGGACGTGTCCGTTTCCCGCCGCCGACCCCGTCCGTCCGTGCTCGCCCGCGCCTCACCTGGTCGCGTCCAGGCATGGGAACGGCCTCGCGGGGTATGCGAGGCCATCCCCCTTCGGGGGCGCGTTCCCGGGTACACCGGGACGCTCGCCGTGCGCGGGGCGCCGCCGCGCGGGAGTCCGGTCCCCGGGATGCGACGCGCGGCCGTACGAGGAGGTGGTCGGCGTGTCCGACGGGCCGGAAGCGGGGCGGGCGCGGGCGGCCGACGGGGCACCGGCCGGCCGGTGCTGTCGCTCGCGCCGGCCGCGATGCCGGAGGGGATGCACGCCCACTCCGGCGCGGTGTACCTGCTCCGGCCCGACGAGCCGGTCGTGAAGATGGCGGTGATGGCAGGCATGCCGCGGGCGTTCGCGGCGCCCCGGGAGCGGGTCGGGCCGAGCGCGCCGATCCCGGTCGCGGACGCGGTGGGCGAGCGGCGGCTGGTGTGGGTGGGCGGCGAGGATCGGACGGCCCGCCGCCGTCCACGGATCCCGGTGATGCTGCCGCACCCGTTCGCGCTGGCCGCGGCACCCCTGGCGACGCGACGCGCGGTGTACGGCGCGGTGTCCGTGACCTGGCCGGGCGCACACCCGCCGGAGCTGTCGGACTGGGAGCGGGACCGACTGACGCGGCATGCGACCGGCCGGCCCTGCGGCTGGCGGGGGCCGCGGAGGAGAACAGGCCGCCGGGCCATGAGCCGGACGTGCTCGCGGCGCCGTTCCCGGTCGTGGCGGGCACGCTGGGCTCGGCGGAGGCGGCGCGGATGGCGTCCCGGCTCCCGTACGGGCTGGTGTCACTGGATCTGCACGGCCGGATCGGGTCCGTGAACACGGCCGCCACCGAGCTGCTCGGCAGACCGGCCGGGGAGCTGCCCGGCACGCTGCCCTGGGTGTCGGTGCCCTGGCTGAAGGACCCGGTGTACGAGGACCGGTACCGGGCGGCGCTGCTCAGCCGGCAGGTGACGCTGCGGCGGTGCTGCTGCTGCGGGCACGTGACGACGGCTGACGTGTACGGCTGTGGTCCGGCCCTCCCGCCGGAGGGCCGGACCTCTCCCCGCCGGCGGGAACCGTGGGTGGAGCCGGGCGGGGAGTCAGGGGGCCGCCGGTCCGCTCAGCGCGTGCCGGTCAGGGACGTCGCCCCGTGGCCGGCCGTACCGGCGCCCCCGCCGGCCGCGTGACCGGCACCGGACGCGTCACCCGCGCCTGCCTGGTCACCGGCGCCGGACCCGTCACCGGACGCGTCACCCGCACCCGCTTGGTCGCCGGCACCGGACTGGTCGCCCGCACCCGCACCCGACTGGTCACCGGCGCCCGCGCCCGCCTGGTCACCCGCACCGGCACCGGACTGATCACCGGCACCCGCCTGGCCGCCCGCACCCGCACCGGACTGATCACCGGCACCCGCCTGGCCGCCCGCACCCGACTGGTCACCGGCGCCCGCGCCCGCCTGGCCGCCCGCTCCGTTGCCGGCGTTGCCGGCATTGCCGGCGTTGCCGAGGGTGGCGCCGGTGGCCTGGAGGGCGGCGGTGACGGGCTGGAAGAAGGTCTCGCCGCCGTTGGTGCAGTCGCCGCTGCCGCCGGAGGTGAGACCGACGGCGCTGCCGTCCTGGGTGAACAGGGAGCCGCCGCTGTCGCCCGCTTCGGCGCAGACGTCCGTCTGGATGAGGCCGGTGACGGTGTCTACGCCGTTCGGGTCGGTCTCGCTCTGGAAGTTGACGGTGGCGTCCAGGCCGGTGACTTTGCCGTCGTGCAGCCCGGTGGTGGAGCCCATCCGGAACACGCTCTCGCCGACGGTGGCGTCGGCGGCCTGGTTGATCTGCACGGTCTGCCCGTTGCCGGTGTTGACCTCGCTGGGCGCCTGCGTGGCGGGGTCGTTGTACTTGACGAGGGAGAAGTCGCCGGCGCCGGGGAAGGTGGCCTGGTCGACGGTGGCGAGGGGCTGGCCGGTCTGGGAGTCGGACCAGTCCTTGGCGGCGACACCGCAGTGACCCGCCGTCAGGAAGGCGGGGCTGCCGTCGGAGGCGGTGACGTTGAAGCCCAGGGAGCAGCGGACGTTGCCGCCCTGCACCTGGGAGAAGATGGCGTCGCCGCCGGAGAGGAAGGTCTTGAAGGTGCCGGAGGACCTCTTCACGGTGGCCATGCCCGAACCGAGGCCGCGCACGGCGGACCGCAGCCGGTTCCACTGGGCGCCGGTGACGGTGCGGTCGGCGGTGACGAGGACCTTGTCGGTGCGCGGGTCGACGGCCCAGGAGGTGCCGGGAATGGTCGCCTTGGCCTTCAGCGTCCGCGCGGCGGCCTTGAGTTCGGCGGTGCTGTTCGCCACCTCGCGGACGACCGCGCCGGCCTTCTTGGCCTGGACGACCACGTTGTCGTCGCCGCTGACCACGTTGACGACGAGCTGCTGCTTGGCGTTGTCGTAGTACGACCCGGCGAAAGCGTCGCCGAGGATCTTCCGCACCTGGGCGCTGAGGTCCGAGGCGTCCTTCGCCTTCAGGGTCTTCGCGGTGCCGGCTGCGCTTGACGCCTGGTCCTTGTCCTGGGAGGCGTTGGCGTTGGGCAGCAGGAGGGCCGCCGCTCCGAGTGCCGCGACGCCGCCCACCGCTATCGCGGCCTTGCGCTTGGGCATTCGCTTGTGACTCAACCTTCTCGACCTCCTGGGGACGGGAGCCTGCCTCTGACGGGCAGTTGGTTCGGGGGGTGGTTTCCGGGGCGCCTGGATGGCCGTAGGTACGCACCGGCCACGCGGGGCGTTCAATTCCGTTTCCCAACGGCCTTACCGGCGCGGCGATTCGGCCACACTCCGCAGGACTTCGGCCAGGATCCGACACCACACCACGGGCCGGCACGCTCCGTGATCGACCGGTGACGATCGGCGTCGAACAGGAAGCGGAATCTCCTCTTCAGGGAATCTGCACATCGAATACCCAGGCACGTCACGGGTGCCGGGGGATCTGCACATCCGCGCGCCCCGCGGCACACCTTTGGTGCGGAGTGCCGGTTTCGCGGTCCGGCGGGCGGGGTGCCCGGTGCGGCGATGCCGTGCCACATGTGAAGGAGTCGCCGACAAGCCGTGCGCACACCTGCACGGTTACACCCCTCGACGAGTCAAGTGCGCAGGTGAGAGCCCTGGTTGATTGGAAGCGCATCCGCCGTGCGTGCTTTGATCCAACGCACCGCGGGCATCCGGCGGGCTTCCGGAGACGGGTGCCCGGCGCCCGCGGCCGCGGCCGTCCGTCTGTCCCCAGAGGGGGCCGCTCTCCCCCTTGAGAAACACCCATACGAAGGGAAGTTCCACCATGAACTCCACCCCCCAGGTCCAGACCGCCGAGATCTCGGACGCCGAGCTGGACAACGTCTCCGGCGGCCTGTCCGTGAACACCCTCAACAGCACCCTCGGCACCGTGAACGCGGTTGCCCCGGGCGTGAACGGCCTGGTCAACACGGTGGTCGGCACTGTCGAGGGCGTCGCCGGCATCCACACCGCCCCGGTCACCAACCTGGTTGCCGGTCTCTGACCGCACCTCGGTGTCACCGACAGTCCCGGAGCCGTCCCTCGGCTCCGGGGCTCATCGGTGCCCTGACACACATGCGTCTCTCCCACAGGTGAGGGAAGTTCCGTGCAGTTCCGCCAACAGGCCCTCGCCAAGCTCCAGTCACCGGAGGAGCTGGACCTTCCGGTGCGGCTCGCCCGCCCCCAGGGCTGGCTCGCGCTCGCCGTCACGGTCGTCGTCCTGGCGGCGGCCTCCGTCTGGGCGGTGACCGGTTCGGTCGCCTCCACGGTCGGCGCGCCCGCCATCCTCACGCACGGGCAGGGCAGTTACCTGCTCCAGAGCCCGGTCGCCGGACAGGTGACGGCCGTCCTCGCCCGGCAGGGCCAGCGCCTGCCCGCCGGCGCGCCCGTCGTCAAGGTCCGTACGGACCGGGGCGACGCGGTTGTCCGCACCGTCGCCGCCGGCCGCGTCACCACACTCGCCGCCGCCATCGGCCAGATCATCCGGACCGGCAGCGGTGTCGCCGCCGTCGAGCGGACCGCCCACGCCTCCGACCCGCTCTACGCGACCGTCTACGTGCCCGCGGAGGACGCCGCCGCCATCCCGGCGCACGCCCCGGTGGACCTGACCCTGTCCTCCGTACCGGCACAGCGGTACGGGGTGCTGCGCGGCGAGGTGAGGTCGGTGGACCGCGACGCGCAGTCCGCCCAGTCCATCTCCGCGTTCCTCGGCGACAGCCAGCTCGGTGAGCAGTTCACCCGCGCCGGCCGACCGGTGGCCGTCCTGGTCGAACTGGACACCTCCCGGACCACGAAGAGCGGTTACCGGTGGTCCACCGCCGACGGCCCGCCGTTCCGGCTGGACTCCATGACCCTCGCCACCGCCTCCGTCCGGCTCGCCGACCAGCACCCCGTCGATTGGCTGCTCCCGTGACCACCGCCCAGGAAACCCGCGGCCGCAGACGGGCGGCTCCCGCGAAGCGTCCGGCCCCCGCCTCCCGTACCGGCACGGTCCGCACCCCCACCGTGCTCCAGATGGAGGCCGTCGAATGCGGTGCCGCCTCCCTCGCGATGGTCCTCGGCCACTACGGCCGGCATGTCCCGCTGGAGGAACTGCGCATCGCCTGCGGTGTCTCCCGCGACGGCTCACGCGCCTCCAACCTGCTGAAGGCGGCCCGCGGTTACGGCCTGACGGCCAAGGGCATGCAGATGGACCTGGCCGCCCTCGCCGAGGTGCGGGCGCCGGCCATCCTGTTCTGGGAGTTCAACCACTACGTCGTCTACGACGGCATGGGCCGCCGCTTCGGCCGGCGCGGCGTATACGTCAACGACCCCGCCAAGGGCCGCCGTTTCGTGCCCATGGAGGAGTTCGACAGCGGCTTCACCGGTGTGGTGCTGGTGCTGGAGCCGGGTGACGGCTTCACCCGGGGCGGGCGCCGGCCGGGCGTGCTCGGCGCCATGCCCGCCCGGCTGCGCGGCACCGCGGGCACGCTGCCCGCCGCGGTACTGGCCAGCCTCCTGCTGGTCGCCGTCGGCGCCGCCCTCCCCGCGCTCGGCCGCACCTACATCGACACGTTCCTCATCGGCGGCCGGACCTCGCTGCTGGGCGTGCTGTTCACCTCGATGGCCGCGTGCGTCCTGCTCACCGTGGTGCTGACCTGGCTCCAGCAGGCCAACCTGCTGCACGGCCGGATCATCTCCTCCACCCTGTCCAGCGCCCGTTTCCTGCGCCATCTGCTGCGGCTGCCGGTGACGTTCTTCGCCCAGCGCTCCCCCGCCGACCTGGTGCAGCGCCTCCAGTCCAACGACCAGGTCGCCGAGACCCTGGCCCGCGACCTCGCGGCGGCGGGCGTGGACGCGGTCGTGGTCGTGCTGTACGCGGTGCTGCTGTACACCTACGACCCGCAGCTGACGTGCGTCGGCATCGGCGTGGCCCTGCTGAACGTGGTCGCCATGCGGCTGGTCGTACGGCTGCGCGCGACCCGTACGGCGAAGCTGCGCGCGGACAGCGCACGGCTCACCAACACCGCCTACACCGGGCTCCAGCTGATCGAGACGATGAAGGCGACCGGCGGCGAGGACGGGTACTTCCGCAAGTGGGCGGGGCAGCACGCCACCACCCTGGAGGAGCAGCAGCGGCTCGGCGTGCCGAGCGCCTGGCTGGGCGTGGTCGCGCCCACGCTCGCCACCGTCAACAGCGCGCTGATCCTGTGGATCGGCGGACTGCGCGCGGTGGAGGGACATCTCTCGATCGGCCTGCTGGTCGCCTTCCAGGCGCTGGTCACCCGCTTCACCGCGCCACTGACCCGGCTCAACGGCGTGGCGGGCCGCATCCAGGACTTCGCGGCCGACGTGGCGCGGCTGAAGGACGTGGAGAACTTCCAGGCCGACCCGCTGTACGCCCGCCCCGGCGGCGCCGACTCCACCCGCCGGCTGCACGGGCACGTCGAGCTGGAGAACATCACCTTCGGCTACAGCCCGCTGGACAAGCCGCTGCTGTCCGGCTTCGACCTGACGGTCGGCCCCGGGCGACAGGTGGCGCTGGTCGGCGGCTCCGGCAGCGGCAAGTCCACGGTCTCCCGGCTGATCTCGGGCCTCTACACGCCGTGGGACGGGGTCATCCGCATCGACGGCCGGCGGCTGGAGGACATCCCGCGCGGGGCGCTCGCCGCCTCCGTCTCCTTCGTCGACCAGGACGTGTTCCTCTTCGAGGGCTCGGTCCGCGACAACGTGGCGCTGTGGGATCCCTCGATCCCCGACGAGGCCGTGGTGGAGGCGCTGACGGACGCGGCCCTGTACGACGTGGTGACGCGCCGGCCCGGCGGCATCCACAGCCGGGTCGAGCAGGACGGCCGGAACTTCTCCGGCGGGCAGCGCCAGCGCCTGGAGATCGCGCGGGCGCTGGTGCGCCGGCCGAGCATCCTCGTGCTGGACGAGGTGACCAGCGCGCTGGACGCGGAGACCGAGCAGGTCGTGATGGACAACCTGCGGCGGCGCGGCTGCGCCTGCGTGGTGATCGCGCACCGGCTGAGCACGGTCCGCGACAGTGACGAGATCGTCGTGCTCCAGCACGGCACGGTGGTGGAGCGCGGGCGGCACGAGGAGCTGGTGGCGCGCGGCGGCGCGTACGCGGCACTGGTCAGGGAGCGGTGAGATGACGTCCGTGCACGAAGACGACCTCGTCCTCGGGGCGCTCGGCGCGCTGGGCACGCGGCTGGACTGCGCCGGCCTCGGCCGCCTGGACCTGGCGGGCCCGCAGGTGCTGTGGCTGGTCGCGTCCGGTGCCCTGGACCTGTTCGCGGTGGACGCCGCCGAGCAGGGCCACTGGCACCACCTCGGCCGGCTGGAGGCGGGCACGCTGCTGCTCGGCCCGGTCACCGGGCCCCAGCACACCCTGGTGGCCCGCCCGGTCCGCGACTGTGTGGTGCACCGCGTCGGCCTGCGCGAGCTGTACCAGCCGGCGCACACGCAGACCTGGTCCTACGACGCGGACGGCAACCCGCAGTACGTCCCGCCGGCGTCGAGCCCGCTGGAGTACGCGGTCGCCCTGGGCGTCGGCCGCGGCCTGTCGGTCCTGTTCCAGGCGCCGATGGCCGAGGAGCGGGCCGCGGCACCGGCGGACGACGACGTCTTCTGGATGCAGGTGCCGCCGGGCAGCGTGCAGTACGGCTCGCTGTACGGCGCCGAGGCCGCCGCCGACCTGCTGATGGACCCGGCGCTGTGGCAGAGCATGGTCGACCAGCAGTACCGGCTGCTGACCGCGCTCGACCGGTGGATCGAGCAGCTGGAGCGCACCCACGAGACCCGCGCCGCGGCCGGGATCAAGGCCGGTGAGGCCGTGCGCGCCCAGGCCGACCGGACCCTGCTGGCCTCCATCGGCGGGCACTCCTCCCGCCGCACGACCACCGCCGACACCGACGCCACCCACGCGGCGTGCAGGCTGGTCGCCGAGGCGGCCGGGATCACCCTCGCCGAACCCGCGCGCAGCGGTGCCGGCAGTGACCGGCTGGACCCGGTGGAACACCTCGCGCTGGCGTCCCGGGTGCGCACCCGGGCGGTCCGTCTGGACGGGCGCTGGTGGCGGGAGGACGTCGGCCCGCTGGTCGGCCACCGGGCGCTGTCCGGGGCGCCGGTCGCCCTGCTGTGGCGGCGCGGCGGCTATGTGGCCGTCCACCCCGGGACGGGGCGCGAGACGCCGGTGGAGAAGGCGAACGCGGCGGAGTTCGAACCGCGCGCGGTGATGTTCTACCGTCCGCTGCCCGACCGGCCGCTCGGACCGCTCGGACTGCTGCGGTTCAGCCTGCGCGGTACCCGCGGCGACCTGCTCCGGCTGCTCCTCGCCGGGCTGGTGACGGTGGCGATCGGCGCGCTGGTGCCCATCGCGACCGGCAAGGTGCTCGGCGAGTATGTGCCCGAGGCCCGGACGGGGCTGATCGTGCAGGTGTCCTTGGCGGTCATGGTCAGCGGTGTCGTCGCGGCGGCGTTCACGCTGCTGGAGAACCTGTCCATCCTGCGGCTGGAGGGCCGTGTCGAGGCGGCGCTCCAGCCGGCCGTCTGGGACCGGCTGCTGCGGCTGCCCACCGGCTTCTTCACCCAGCGCTCCACGGGCGAACTGGCCAGCGCGGCCATGGGCATCAGCGCGGTGCGGCGGATGCTCGCGGGCGTCGGCCCGGTGGTCGCCCAGTCGGTGACGGTCGGCGCGATGAACCTCGGTCTGCTCCTCTGGTACAGCGTGCCGATGGCGATGGCCGCGCTCGGCATGCTCGTCGTCATCGCGGCGGTGTTCCTGGGGCTCGGGCTGTGGCAGGTGCGCTGGCAGCGGCGGCTCGTGGTGCTCGGCAACAAGCTGAACAACCAGGCGTTCCAGACCCTGCGCGGCCTGCCCAAGCTGCGCGTCGCGGCGGCCGAGAACTACGCGTACGCCGCGTGGGCGCGGGAGTTCGCGCGCAGCCGGGAACTCCAGCAGCGGGCCGGCCGGATCAAGAACCTCACCACGGTCCTCGGCGCCGTGTACCTGCCGGTCTGCACGCTGCTGATGTTCATGCTGCTGGCGGGCCCGGCGAAGGGCGCCATGTCGGCGGCGGACTTCCTGGCCTTCAACACCTCGGTGACCATGCTGCTGACCTCGGTGACCCAGCTGACCGGCGCGTTCGTGTCGGCGGTGGCGGCGCTGCCGCTGTTCGAGGAGATCAAGCCGGTGCTGGAGGCCACGCCCGAGGTGCGCACGGCGAGCACCCGCCCGGGCCCGCTGTCGGGTGCGCTGGAAGCCCGCAGGCTGTCGTTCCGGTACGCCGACGACGGACCGCTCGTCCTGGACGACGTGTCGTTCGCCGTACGGCCGGGCGAGTTCGTCGCGGTCGTCGGGCCGAGCGGCTGCGGCAAGTCCACGCTGCTGCGTCTGCTCATCGGCTTCGACCGGCCGGTGTCGGGCAGCGTCCTGTACGACGGCCAGGATCTCGCGGCCCTCGACCAGTCCGCGGTGCGCCGCCAGTGCGGTGTGGTCCTCCAGCACGCCCAGCCGTTCAGCGGTTCCATCCTGGACGTCATCTGCGGCACCGGGCCGTACACGCCGGAGGAGGCGATGGCGGCGGCCGAGCTGGCGGGGCTCGCGGAGGACATCCAGCGGATGCCGATGGGGCTGCACACGATCGTCGCGGGCAACGGCGCTATCTCCGGCGGACAGCGGCAGCGCCTGATGATCGCGCAGGCGCTCGTCCGGCGCCCGCGGATCCTCTTCTTCGACGAGGCGACCAGCGCCCTGGACAACGACACCCAGCGCATCGTCATCGACAGCACCCGCAAGCTGAACGCCACCCGGATCGTCATCGCCCACCGCCTGTCGACCGTCCTGGACGCCGACCGGGTGATCGTGATGGAGGACGGCAAGGTCGTCCAGCAGGGCGCCCCGGCCGACCTCCTCGCCGACACCACGGGCCGCCTGCACGAACTGGTGCGCCGCCAGCTGGCCTAGTCCGTGTGGTCGGACTCCCGCCTGCTCCACGACGCCACGACCTGGTCCGGCTCTAGCCGCGCTCCCCCGGGATCCCCGGCGGGCCGTCCGAGGACCCCGGCAGCTCGCCCGGCGCGGCCGGCAGATGGTCCAGCGGCTCGGGCCCGTCGTCCCCGTACTCCGGCCCGTCGTAGTGGGACGGCATCCAGTGGTGCCGGCAGAACCAGCGGCCGAACAGGGCACCGCCGTAGATGACGAAGCCCACGCCGATGAGCCACGACTCGACCACGAGCACGGTGCCGACGGCGCCGTAGCTGAGCGCGTTGGTGACGATGAGCGGGGTGAACACCAGGGAGGAGAACACCCGCAGGCCGGCCAGGCCGATCACCGTGGCCAGCGCCCCCGGCAGCAGGGCGCGCCAGCGGATCTGCCCGCCCAGCAGGAACCGCTGCCCCCACCAGAAGAAGAGCACGCCGCTGACCGTGGAGAGCGCGATCCGCTGGGTGCCGTGCAGCGCCGCCTTCGTCGTCACCTCCTGGTAGAGGTACGCCATCAGCGCCACCAGCCAGGTCGCCTGCCGCCAGACCCGGTGCCAGGGGCCCGCCGCGAGCTGCCAGATCCGCTCGTAGGCGTTCTGCACGCTGCCGCCGAAGGACACGCCGAAGACGGCGAGCAGGACCGCGCTCCAGACGCTGGTGGTGCCGATGACCTTGCGCGGGGGGCTGATCACGTCGGTGAGCACCCGGGCGGAGCGGCCGGACAGTCCCATGCCGTCGGTGAGCCAGGAGGCGAACCCGCCCCGCACCAGCGGGTCCGCGGCGGCCACCACGATCAGCAGCGGCGCCAGCGTCACCAGGGCCAGCGTGGCGAACCCCATGGCCCGGTGCATCAGCTCCAGCTCACGCCCGTGCGTGAACAGGGCCCGGACGCCGAGCCACTCCCACGCGCGGTGCAGGCCGCGCCGCCACCGCATCACGGCTCCTCCCGTGCTCGCCGCCCACACGCTTCCCTGTGCCGATTCATCCACCCCGGCCCGCACCGGGCAACTCGCGGCCGGACCGGGGACACCCGCACGGCGCCGCGGCGACACGGCCGGGACGTCCGCCGTTTCCGCGCCGCGCCGGCGGAGAATCGGAAGCCGTGCGGACCACGGACCCTCCTGCGCCGGGCGGCCGGCGCAGGACGCTGATCGTGAGCGCGAGCATGGGCGCCGGCCACGACACCGTGGCCGCCGAACTCGCGCGACGGACCACCGCGGCCGGGCACGACGCGTACGTCGTGGACGTCCTGCGGCTCCTGCCGTACGGGCTCGGCGCGGGCCTGCGCCGCGGCTACCAGGCGTCGGTACGGCACCTGCCCTGGGTGTACGCCGGTCTGTACGGCGCGTTCCTGCGCGAGGGGCCCGGCCGGCGGCCGAGCGGGGTCCCGCTGGCCCGGCTCGCCGGGGACCGGCTGACCGATCTCGTGGACCGCACCGGCGCCGACGTGGTGGTGTCCGTCTTCCATCTGGCCGCGCAGCTGACCGGCCATCTGCGGGCCCGGGGCCGGCTGCGGGTACCCAGCGCCGTCTTCCTGCTCGACTTCGCGGTGCACCGGCAGTGGCTGCATCCGGGCAACGACCGGTATCTGTGTCTGACGGACGCGGCGGCGGCCGACGTGCGCCGCTCCCTCGCCGTTCCCGTGGTCACCACCGGACCGGTGGTCGCGCCCGCCTTCCGCGCGCCGGCCCCCGGGGCGGCGCGGTGGCGGGAGCGCTTCGCGGGCCGTGCGCCCGGCCGGCCGCCGGTCCTGCTGTCCGCGGGTGCCTGGGGCGCGGCGTCCCGCCCCGCCGCCACCGCCTCGCTGCTGGCGGCGGCCGGTTACCTCCCGGTGGTGCTGTGCGGCCGCAACGACCGGCTGCGCGCGCGGGTCTCCGGAGAGCCCGCCGTGCTCGCCCTGGACTGGGTCGACGACATGCCCGGCCTGCTCGCCGCGTCCTACGCCCTGGTGGACAACGCCGCCGGGCAGACCGCCGTCCAGGCTCTCGCCGCGGGGCTGCCCGTGGTCGGCCACCGCCCCCTGCCCGGCCACGGCGCGGACGGGGTACGCCGCATGGCCGGCCTCGGCCTGTCCGAACTCGCCCCGGACGGCCCCGCCCTGCTGGCGGCGCTCGCCCGGCTCACGGACGCCCGCGAAAGGGCCGAACGGGTGGCCCGCGGCCGCGCCCTCTTCCGCCACGACCCACTGGACCACCTCACCGGCCTCTGATCCCGCCCCGCCCGGGGGCGGCCCCGCACCGGCACGGGAGCGGCCGGACCGGGGCCGGCGCGCCTCCCCGCTCACTGCGTGAGGATGCCGGACCGTGCCGCCGGCCGGGGTGGGGCGTGCTCGCCGAGGGGGCCGACCGATAGGCCCGCTGCCCGGCAGTCCCGGACCAGGACCGGCAGCGCGCCCAGGGCCGCGTGCCAGCACCCGGGGGCCGAGTGCCGGTCGGAGTCGTGCAGCAGGACGGTGCCGCCGCCGCGCAGGTCCGCCGCGATCCGGGCCCGTACGGACGCCGGTGTGGCGCCGGCCGTCCAGTCCCTGCCCCACGCGGACCACAGCACCGTCCGCAGCCCGGCCCGGCGGGCGGCCCACCAGCGGCTCGTGGTGAGGATGCCGTACGGGGGGCGGTACCAGCGCGGGCGGCAGCCGGTGATGTCGTGCACCGCGCGGACGCTCCGTTCGACCTCCTCGGCGGTCCGGGTGAACGCGGGACGCCACGGGCGGTCGTGGGTCCAGCCGTGCACCCCGAGTTCGTGTCCGCGCCGTACCGTCTCCCGGACCAGCGCCGGATGGCGCACCACGCGCTCGCCGAGCACGAAGAAGGTGGCCCGGACCCCGAGGCCGTCCAGCGCGTCGAGGAAGCGCGGGGTCGAGGCCGGGTCCGGTCCGTCGTCGAACGTGAGCGCGATGTGGTGGCGGTGCCCGGTGCCGGAGAGCCCGGGGAAGAACGGCAGCCGTACGCCGGGGAGCCAGGTGGCCGCCGGTCCGATGTGCGCGGCGGCGGCACCGGCCGGCAGCAGGAAGGCCGCCGCCCGCCACGCGCGGCCGGAGCCGAGGGACATCGGTGACCATCTCCTTCGGTCCAGCGGATCGGCAGCGGGTCGAGAAACGGGTCAGTGTCTGCGCGGCGCCGGCGCCCGGCTCCCGTCCCGTTCCGGCGGGCGGTCCGGGGCGGCCGTGTCCCACTCCGCGCCGACGGTCTGGGCGTGGGCCAGGCCGATGCTGCCCGCGCCGATCAGGGCGATGCCGATAGCCTCCGGGAGCAGGCTCAGGCCCAGGTGGACCGTCTCGGCGAACAGGACCCAGCCCAGGACCACACTGGTGAGCGCGTCGCCGAGGGTGAGGGCCGGCTGCGAGGCCGTCAGCGAGCCGGCGCCGAGCGCGCCCTGCAACAGCAGGAAGGCGACGAGTCCGGCGACCCCGGTGGCGTACAGCGACCAGTGTCCGAACATCGCCCCGAGCCCGTCGCCGAGCCGCCCCACGGCCTCCTTGAGGAGCGCGGCGGTGGTGGCGAAGGACACGGCGGAGGCGAGGCCGAGCAGCGCCGCCCGGGACGCGCCCCTGGCGAGGCGGGCGGCCACGGCGAGCAGGACGACGGTACCGAGCACCCCCGCCCCGCCCAGGAGCCAGGCCCGGGGCGGCGCGCTGGTGCGGCCCGCCGTCGGCGCCGCCGCGAGGAGGAACAGGGCCAGCCCCACGGCGAGCGCGGCGAACGCCAGCCAGGTACGGCCGTCCGGCCGGCGCCGGAAGACGACGCTGCCCACGGCCAGCGTGAACAGCAGCTCGGCGGCGAGCAGCGGCTGGACGAGGGACAGGCTGCCGACCGCCAGTGCCCCGGCCTGGAGCAGGCCGGACAGTGCCAGCAGGCCGACGCCCGCCAGCCAGGAGGGGCGCCGCAGCACATGGGTGAACCGCCGTACGACGGAGCCCGCCCCGCTGCCGTCGTCCGGTTCCTGCACGGCGGCCCGGCGCTGGAGCACCGAGGCGGACGCGTTGGACAGGGCGGCGAGCAGGGCGAGCAGCACCGTGACGGCGGTCATGGCCGCTCACCCGAAGCGGGCGGCGAGCCGCCGGTAGAGTCCCGGCGCGGCGCCGTGTATCCGGGCGGGCACCCGCAGCCATCCGGGGACGTACACCTCGTCCCGGTCGTGGGTGACGGCGGACCACACGGCGCCGGCCACGCGTTCGGCGGGTACCGGCCGCGGCCAGGACCGCGTGTACGGCAGGCCCCGCCGGTCGAAGAACGGCGTGTCGACCACGCCGGGGATGACATGGCTGACGCCCACTCCGGTGCCGCGCAGCTCGTAGCGCAGGGCGTCGGCGAAGGTGGCGAGGGCGGCCTTCGCCGCGGAGTAGACGGCCTCGCCGCGTACGCCCACGCTGCCGGCGAAGGAGCCGACGAGGACGACGCGCCCCGAGCCGGCCGCGACCATGTGGGGGAGCAGGGCGCGCACGAGGTGGACGGTGGCCAGCAGGTCGACGCCGACGATCTCGTCGATGCGCGCGGCGGGCATGCCGGCGAAGTCCCCGGCCCAGCCCACGCCGGCGCCCGCCACCAGCAGGTCGAGGCGGCCGAGGTGGTCCAGGGCGAGGTCGGTGAGCCGGTGGGGGGAGCCGGGCCGGGTCAGGTCGGCGGGCAGGGCCAGGGCACCGGCCGTCGCGGCCACCTGCTCCAGTCGGGTGATGTCACGTCCGTTCAGCGCGAGGCGCCAGCCCTCGGCGGCCAGCCGGCAGGCCACGGCGGCACCGATGCCGGAGGAGGCTCCCGTCACCAGGGCGGTACCGCCACGGCCGGCCGGGGGTCGCGCCGGGCGGGGGGCGGAGCCGGTCTCCGGGGCGAGGTCCCGCACCGGCCGGGCGCGGTTCGACGGGCCTGCGGGGGGCGGGGCGTGGGACATGGTGGCGACCTCACTGCGACGGTGTGCACGGGCGCGCGGGCTCCGGTACCGAGTCCTCGCGGTGTATCCAGGGCGCCACACCCTGAAACACCGCGCACGGCGGAGGTCAGCCACGCGCCGGGTGGCACGTGGCTGCCTGATCATGGGCCGCCGGCCCCTGACCACGACCGCTCCCCCGCCCGGGCGCCATGCTTGGGACGGCGCCGGCGGGTAACTCGCAGGGGGAAGATCGGCAGGACGGCGGAGGGAGACACGATGTCCGGCGGCGACGACCGCGAGAAGAAGCCCGAGACGGCGGTGGAGGAGGTGCTCCGGGAGGTCGAGGAGGCCGGCGAGCGCCCCGGGGACCAAGGTGCCTCGGGCGAGGCCGGGGACGCCGTCACCCCGAACACGGGAGCGCAGGAACAGGCGCACGGCGAGTGACGCGACCGGGCGGGGTGGGGTGGGGTGGGCTGCCCGGCACGCGGTCGTGCTTTGCCGCGGGCCGGGTACCCGGTTCCCATGAACCACCACCACCTGCGAGGACCCCAGCTGCCCCCGCCCCGGGGTCCGCTCTCCGCCGCGGTCGACGCGTACCTCCGCGGCACGGGCCCCCTCCCCGGCCCCGCGAACGCCGCGGCGGCGGACCCGTACGGCGACGACCTCCAGCTCGCCCTGTACCTGTGCTATGAGCTGCACTACCGCGGATTCGCCGGCGTTCCCCCGGAAGCCGAGTGGGACCCGGACCTGCTGCGGGTCCGCGCGGCGCTGGAACAGCGCTTCCTGTCCGCGCTGCGCGCCGACGCGCCCGCCCACGACAGCCTGGACGACGCGCTGGGCGCCCTGCTCGTCGAGCCGGCCGAGGGCACCGGCGTCAGTCACTTCCTGTGCGAGGAGGGCGAGCTGTGGCAGGTACGCGAGTACGCCGCCCAGCGTTCCCTGTACCACCTGAAGGAAGCCGACCCGCACGCCTGGGTACTGCCCCGGCTCTGGGGCCGGGCCAAGGCGGGGATGGCAGCGGTGGAGTTCGACGAGTTCGGCGGCGGCCGGGCCGACCGGGTGCACGCGCGCCTGTTCGCCGACCTGATGACGGACCTCGGCCTGGACACCGCGTACGGCCGCTACCTGGACGCGGCCCCCGCCGAGATGCTGGCCGTGGTCAACCTGATGTCCCTGTTCGGCCTGCACCGCCGGCTGCGCGGCGCGCTGGTGGGCCACTTCGCCGAGGTCGAGATCACCTCCTCGCCCGGCTCCCGCCGGCTCGCCGGAGCGATGCGCCGCACCGGTGCCGGCCCGGCCGCCGAGTTCTTCTACGACGAGCACGTGGAGGCGGACGCGGTGCACGAGCAGGTCGTCCGGCAGGAGGTCATCGGCGGACTGCTGGAGGAGGAGCCGGAGCTGGCGCCGGACGTGGCCTTCGGGATCGACGCGACCGAGTTCCTGGAGGACCGGCTGGGCCGGCGGCTGCTCGCCGACTGGCGGGCGGGCCGCTCGTCCCTGCGCACCCCTCTGGACCCGGAGCGGCCGGCACCCCGGGAACAGGAGATGTCTCATACATCCTGATCCTCTGGGTACCCGCGCAATGTGATCGCTTTGGTACTTCCGGGTGTGTACGCCCCGCAGGACGACACGGAGCTGCTGGCCGAGGTCCTCCACGAGGAGGATCCCCCGCCCGGCGCCCAGGTACTGGACGTGGGCACGGGCAGCGGTGCGCTGGCTCTGGAGGCGGCCCGGCGGGGCGCCCGGGTGACCGCCGTGGACGTGTCCCGGCGGGCGGTGTGGACGGCCCGGCTCAACGCCTGGCTGACCCGGCTGCCGGTGCACATCCGGCGCGGCAACCTCTTCTCGCCGGTCCGCGGCCGGACGTACGACGTCATCCTGGCCAACCCGCCCTACGTGCCGGCGCCCGACGCCGGGCCCGGGCCGCGCGGCCGGGCCCGGGCCTGGGACGCGGGGCTCGACGGGCGGCTGCTGCTGGACCGGATCTGCCGGGACGCTCCACCGCTGCTGCGTCCCGGCGGAGTGCTCCTGCTGGTGCACTCCGCGCTGAGCGGTCCCGAACGGACCCTGGAGCTGCTGGAGGCGGCGGGCCTGAAGGCCACGGTCGTCCGGCGCCGCTGGATCGCCTTCGGTCCGGTGCTGCGCTCCCGGGAGGACTGGCTGCGCCGGCGCGGGCTGCTCGCGCCGGCCGACGACAGGGAAGAGCTGGTGGTCATCCGTGCCGAACGACCCTGCTGACGGGGCCCGCAGGATCACCATGCAACGGCGCGGGCCGCTGCTGGTGGAGGGGCCCGTGGAGATCGAGCTGGAGGACGGGACCACGGTCTCCTCGGACCGCTTCCGTGTCGCTCTGTGTACCTGCCGGCGCAGTCGCCGCTATCCCTGGTGCGACACGAGTCACCGGCGCAAGGCCTGAGTCGCTGGTTGAAACCGGTTGTTTTTCGCCGCTCCCCGGACGGCCCCCCACGGGCCGGCCGGGGAGCGGCTGTGTTCCCGGTGCCGGCGGGCGGCCCCACTCCGCCCGCCTGCCCCGGTGCGAGATCGCGGGTTCCCCGCTCCAGAGGCCGCACTCCCCAGTTGCGGGCCTGTTCCGGCGTCCACGGGGACTCACGATCCCGGTCTCAGAAGGCGAAGAGGCTGCCGCCGACGGCGTCCTTCATGCACATGTTGCCGAAGGTCCGCTCGTACGCGACGCGCTTGCCCTGCCAGACGCCCTGGACGGTCACGACCACCGGGTCGTACATCTTGGTGCACATGATGTCGCCCGCCGCCTTCAGGGCGTCGAGGTCACCGCCGACGCCCCGCAGTTCGGCACAGGCCTGAGCAGCGGCCGGGTGGGTGCCCGACGCCGAGGGGGCGCAGTTCAGGGTGACGGCGCGCTCCGGAGTGGCCGTGGCCGCGTCGTTGCCGTGGCCCGTGGTGAGCACCAGGGCCGAGGGTGCGTAGAGCGACGACGGGGCTGCGCCCGGTGCAGCGACGGCGGCCCCGGTCAGGGGTCCGCTGACGGCGACGGCCGTGAGGCCGAGGGCCGCTGCCCAGCGCGCGGTGTTCCGCATTGTGTGCATCCTTCCGCTCGAGATGACAGGGTGCCGGCTCCGGATCCGGTCGGGCACCGGAGCGGCGAGCGCCACTCTGCCGAGTCCGCCAGCGAAATACACATCGAACCCATGGGTTTCAGTAACCTTTCGTGTTGAATCAGTGGCGTGAAGTCACGGAATCCGACCGGCGCGGGCCCGGAACTGAGCGGTTCCCCCGCTTCGGAAGCCGCCAGCTGGCTGAAAAACAGCTGTTTGTTAATCGTCCTGAAACATAACGGCCGGGTCCCCTCTGCGTCTCTTGATGACTCCTTGTGTTCATGAAGTGATCACCAGGAGCCGGCGCCTCCGTCATTCCGCGCCGGCGGTACCGGCCGGGGCACCGACTTACCGGTCGGTATCGTCGGGTGCGCAGGCGGTCGACGACGCGGGAGGGACGATGGCGAAGCACTGGGCGGACTTCCAGTACGAGATCTATCTGAACGGGATGACGGGGGTCGTGCCCCGGCTTCCCACCGACCTCACCCGGCTGGAGGACCTGGCCGAACACCGGCTCGGCCCGGGCCCGGTGGGATATGTGGCGGGCAGCGCGGGGGACGGCGGCACGGCCCGCGCCAACCGGGCGGCCCTCGACCGGCGCCGCATCGTGCCCCGCATGCTCCGGGACGTCCACGAGCGGGACCTGACCACCGAGGTGCTGGGACGGATCCTGCCGGCGCCGCTCGCCCTGGCGCCCGTCGGGGTGCTGTCGATCATGCACCCGGACGCCGAGTCCGCCGCCGCCCGGGCCGCCGCCGCGCAGGGCGTGCCGTACATCCTGTCGTCGGCGTCGAGCACGCCGCTGGAGCAGGTGGCGGCGGCCATGGGGGACGCCGAACGGTGGTTCCAGCTGTACTGGGGCCAGGACCGCGAGGTGACCCGGAGCTTCCTCACCCGGGCCCGGGCGGCCGGGTTCTCCGTGCTGGTCGTCACGCTGGACACCCCCCTGCTGGCGTGGCGCCCCCGCGATCTGGACCAGGCGTACCTGCCCTTCCTGCACGGCGTGGGCACCGCCAACTACTTCACCGACCCGGCGTTCCTGGCGGGCCTGGCCAAGCCGGTGCACGAGGACCCGAACGCGGCGGTGCTGCACTTTCTCGGCCTGTTCGGGGACCCCGGCCACACCTGGCCGGACCTGGCCCTCCTGCGCGAGCACTGGGAGGGGCCGATCGTCCTCAAGGGCGTCCTGCACCCGGACGACGCCCGGCTGGCCGCGGACGCCGGAATGGACGGTGTGGTCGTCTCCAACCACGGCGGCCGGCAGGTGGCCGGCTCGGTCGCCGCGGCCGACGCCCTGCCCCGGGTCGTGGACGCGGTCGGCGACCGGCTGACGGTGCTGTTCGACAGCGGGGTGCGCACCGGTGCCGACGTGTTCAAGGCGCTCGCCCTGGGCGCGCGGGCGGTGCTCCTGGGGCGCCCGTACGTCTACGGGCTCGGCCTGGACGGCCAGGCGGGCGTGGAGCACGTCATCCGGTGTGTGCTGGCGGAGCTCGACCTCACCCTCGCCCTCTCCGGGCACGCCGGCCCGGCGACGGTGACGACGGCCGACCTGACCGAGACCCCCGCCTGAGATTGCCCACCCGAGGCGCGTCGCGGTACCGGTGGGCGGGTGAGCGGCAGGGAAGCGGGGTCCGCCGTCGGCGTGTCGGTCCGCCAGCGCCGGCCGGTGGAGCCGTCCCGGACCTTGACGACGAGGTCGGCGCCGGGCTGGTCGCCGGCCGCGGCGAGGACGAGCGTACGGTCCCAGCGGGGCAGCAGCTCACCCCGGGCCGTGCGGTCGTAGCGCACGTCGTCGCCCCGCCGCGAGCCGGCGCCCGCGCAGCTGCCGAGGATCACCACTCCGGCGTCGGCGTGGGAGTCCAGGCACAGGCCCGGGCCGGCCGCGCTGCGCAGCAGACCGTCGGAGCCGTACGTCCACCGCTGCGTGGCCGCGCCGGAGCAGACGGCGAGGACGGCGCCCGCCCCGGCCCGGGGCCTGCCCGCGACGTCCAGGCACCGGCCGGTGGCGTCGCGCCAGCGGACCGGGCGGCCGACGGCGGGCAGGCCCGCGGCGCCGGGGGCGGAGGCGGAGCCCGACGGGGCCCGGGTGCCGGGAGCCGCGCCGGTGCCCTCGCTGCCGCCCGGCCACAGGGTGATCGCCAGCACCGTGACGAGCAGTACGGCCGAGGCCACACCGACTCCGGTCAGCAGCGCCCTGGACGACCGGCCGGGGGCCGCGGGAGCCCGGCGGGACCCGGCGCCCCCGGCCGCCCGCACACCCGGACGGCGCCCGCCGCGCGGCGACCGGCGCGGCCCGCCGCGTCCACCGTCGTCGGCAACGCGAAACGACCGGCTGGGCCCGCCGGTCGGGCCGAGTCCGCCACCGGCGGGGAACGAGGAGCCCCGTCCACCGGGCAGGCCGGGTCCGCCGTCGGTGACAGCCGGCACACCGGGCAGGCCAAGCCCCTCACCGCCGGAGCCAAGCGACCGGCCAGGCCCGCCGGACCCGCCGAGCAGGCCGGGTCCGCCGTGGGCGGGGAACGAGGAGCCCGGTCCACCGGGCAGGCCGGGTCCCCCGTCGGCGGGGAACGGCCGGCTCGGCGCACCGGGCCGGCCGGATCCGCCCTCGGTGACGCCCGGCGCTTCGGGCAGGCCGGGTTCGTCGGTGTCGGGCGACCGGCTCGGCCTGCCGGGGAGGCCGGGTGCGCCGTCGTCGGCGGCGCGGCGGCGTCCGCCGGATGTGGCGGTGGCGACGGTCCGCGCCAGGAACCCCGGTCGCCCGCCGCCGCGTCGGCGCCCGTCGGAGCGCCGGGGGGTGCCACGGGTGCCCGTGGCAGCCTGGAGGCGGCCGGGGCGCGTGTCGAGGTAACGGCGGGCGCCCCAGCCGAGGACGGCCTCGGCGAGCAGCACGCCCAGGGCCGCGTCGGACTGGCCCAGTTGTTCGGCGGCGTGCCGGCAGTGCGCGCAACCGGCCAAGTGCTCCTGGACGTCGGGCAGCAGCGCGCCGCCCCGGCGGATCGGGATGTCGAGCAGGCGGTTGTGGTGACGGCACTCGTTGCCGGGAGCGAGTTCCCGGTGGGCGCGCACCAGACCTTCCCGGAACTTCTCCCGGGCCGCTTCCAGGGCGGCCGTCGCGTTCTCGGTGTCCACGCCGAGCAGTCCGGCGGGCACGTGCACCGGCTCGGCCTCGACCTCGGTGTGCCACAACACGGTCTGCTCCAGCCGGGGAAGGCCGTGGAAAGACCGGTCGGTGAGGGCGCGGTTCTCCGGCGTCAGCGTGGGCGCGGCGCGCATTCCACGGCCCCCGGCGGGCCTGGTGAGGACGGGCAGCACGGCGGTGATGCGGTCGGTGCCGGACCAGTTGACGACGGTGTCCCGGACGGCCACCAGCAGACGTGGCCGCAACGCCTCGGCTGGCTCGCCGAGCGCCAGCCGGCCGAGGACCTGGTGGAAGGCGGTGGCGGTGACCATGTGGGCCGGCGGCCCGGAGGCGGCCAGGCAGATGACCGCGTAATCGTGGGCGGGCTGCCAGTGCCGGGCCATCAGGAGGGCGGTGGACCGGGCGGCTTCCGCGTCGGAACCGGCCCGCAGCGGGCCGGCGAGCGACTCGTCGGATTCTCCGGGATCGCCGCCGGGCGGCGGACCGGCAGGCCGAGGAGGGTGGGGGGTGTGCACGGAGCGGATTCCTTCGGTGCGTGGTGCGTCGGTGCGTGGCTTGCGCGCTCACGGGCGCGGAAGGAGCGGGAGATGGGCACCGCGTGCCGAACCCTTGCACAACTGCCACAGGGGCAACAAGGCGCGCGTACGACATCGACGGGTGTGGGGGAAGGCCGGAAACCAGCCGTCGGCGGTGTGCCGGAGCGCCCGGCGGATTCCCCGTGCGCGCACCCCGTGCGCACCCCGTGCGCACCCCGTGCGAAAGGTGCGCGCCCACTCCCCTGGCGCGCACGCTCCCGGAACCCGCGGCCCGGTGGTGGACTGTGACCGGCCTTCGCGCGAGGCCCTGCGGGGGACGGCGGCTCGCCCGCGCGCGACCGGCCGCCGGCCCTGTTCGTGCCGCCCCGGCCGGCGGCCCCCGCGGCTTCCCCCCGCCGGCCGGGACGGGGACGGCTGCCCGGAGCGCGACCGGGCCGCCGTGGCGGGCCCGGGCCGCCGCAGCGGGTCGTCCGGGCTCCCCTCCCGCGGACCGGACACTCCAGGTGGGGACCGAACCAACTTCGTGCGGCCCGGACGCCCCCCGGTGGAAACCGAACCAACTTCCCGCGGACCGGACGACCTCGGTGGAGACCGAACGACCTTCGCGCGGCCCGGAGGCCCAGGCGGGGACCGGACAAACTTCCCGCAGACCGGACAACCCCGCGGAGACCGGACAACCGTGGCGCGGCCCGGGCGCCCAGGCAAGGCTCGGAAGACCTTGGCGCGGCCAGGACGACGCCCCCCGTGGAGACCGGACGACCTTCGCGCGGCCCGGACAGCCCCGTGGGGTCAGATCTGCCAGGAGCGCAGCCGGTCCGCGGCGCCGTACACGTCGGTCTTGCCGGAGATCAGATCGCGGGCGAGGTCGACGAGGGCGCCGTAGGGCGGGTCGATGCCGACGCCGCTGACGAACATGTAGGCCACGGCGGTCGCGCAGGCGAAGCGGGCGTTGGCCGCGGGCAGCGGCTTGAGCACGGCGAGGGTGTGCAGCAGCGCGGCGGCGCGCCAAGCGGCGTCGGAGTCCACGCCGAGCCGGGGCGGGTCCACCCGGTGCCGGGCGACGGCGGCGACCAGCGCGGAGAAGTCGTCCACGGCGGGCTGGTCGGGCAGGACCTCCTCGTGTCGCTGGAGGAGCCAGGGGACGTCGACATGGATGGGGGAGGGCATCGGTCAGGCGGCCTCGCCCCGGACGGGGAGTTCGTCGTCCGGGAAGGCCGCCGCGAACTCCTCGGCGTGGGTGGCGAAGAAGCGCCGGAAGGCCTCCGCGCCCTCCTGGAGCGCCCGGTGGCGGGCGATGTCGGCGGCGGCGGCCGCACGCACGAGGGCCTTCATCGACGTACCGCGCTCCTTGGCGATCCGCCGCAGGTCCTCGAGTTCCCGTTCGCTGAACTCCACGTTGAGAGCTGGCATGCTCCTCACGGTACCGCGCCGGTACTCACGCGTAAATACCCGCAGGTGGGGACGCCTGCACCAGGGTACCGGCGGGGTCGAGGGGCCGTGTCCGATTCCCGCCGGTCAGCGGGCGCGCGGTACGACAGACTGGGCGGAGGCGACGACCCGGAGGAATCTCATGACCACGCACACCGCCCACCCGGTCCACACCGTCCACCCGAGCCCCTTGGGCGACCTGCTGCTGACCGGGACCGTCACACCGGCCGGCCTCGCCCTCACCTCCCTCTCCCTGCCGGGGCAGCGCGGCACCCCTGCCGTCCGCCCGGAGGACCGCGACGACCGGCCGTTCACGGAGGCGATCCGGCAGCTGGACGCGTACTTCGCGGGCCGGCTGACCCGATTCGACCTGCCCTTCTCCCCCGCCGGCAACGCGTTCCGGCACGCGGTGTGGCAGGCCCTGGACGAGGTCCCCTACGGCATGACGACCACGTACGGCGAACTGGCCGCCCGCCTCGGTCTTTCCCGTGCCGAGGTCCGCTCGGTGGGCCAGGCCCTCGGCGCCAACCCGCTGCTGCTGGTCCGGCCCTGTCACCGGGTGATCGGCGCGGACGGTTCGCTGCGCGGCTACGCGGGCGGGCTGGAGAAGAAGCGGTGGCTGCTCACGCACGAGGGCGCGCTCCAGCCGACGCTGCTGTGACCGGCCGGGGCGTTCCCGCCCGCGGAGGCCGCGCCGCGCCGGTCAGCAGTCCAGCCGGCTGATCCGCACGGCCCCCTCCGGCCGGCCCGGGTGGGCGCCGGTGAGCGTCAGCCGCAGCCGCGAGCCGCGTACCGCGTCGAAGGTGATGACCGTCGGGCTGTCCGACACGGTGGCCCACCGGGTCCGCGCGCCGGTCACCGGCACGTAGGCGCGGCCGTCCCACACCGCCACCTCGGCCCGTGCGGGCAGCGTGTGGGTGGCGTCGGACGTGAAGCAGACCGCCAGGTGGTCGAAGGTCCGGGCGCGTCCGAAGTCGACCGAGACCCAGTCCTCGGCGCGGGCCCCGCTGAACGCGGGCAGCAGCGCGGTGGCCGGTTTGGTGAAGGCGTTGGACCAGCCGGTGGCCGGGTCGCCGTCCAGCATCGCGGCGGGCAGGGTGTCCCGGCGGCCGGAGTAACCGGCGTCCGCCCGGGGGAAGTCCGGGGGCGCCGGGTGGTCGGGGCGGAAGAGGGCGGGCGCGGTGGCCGCCGTCCGGCGGGCCGGGGTCGTGTGCAGCCGTGCCGTGTCCGGGCGCAGGCCGTCCACCCGCGCGGTGACCTTCAGTGTGCCGGGCGCCGTGCCGGAGCGGACGATGGCGAGGGCCTTGCCGTGGAAGGCGGTCCGGGTGCTGGCCTGGTAGCGCTCGGCGCTCTCCTGGCGTCCGTTGTCGACGCCGGCCAGCGAGCCGCCGGTGACGTCGAAGGAGATGAGGTGCCCGGCGTCGGGCACGACCACGCCGTGCGCGTCGACGATGTCGGCGGTGACGAAGGCGAGCGAACGGCCGTCCGCGGCGAGGGAGTCGCGGTCGGGGGTGAGGCGTACGGCGTGCGGGGCGCCGGCGGTGC
This sequence comes from Streptomyces sp. NPDC006309, assembly GCF_040613095.1. NCBI lineage: Bacteria > Bacillati > Actinomycetota > Actinomycetes > Kitasatosporales > Streptomycetaceae > Streptomyces > Streptomyces sp. NPDC006309. Next base: position 86,799 of record NZ_JBEXRO010000016.1, read on the forward strand.
GCAGCACGTCGGTGGCGACGGTCTCGCCGTCCCGCCGGGCCACCGCCCGCAGTTCGCCGGGCCGGTACGGCACGTGCCACGTCAGGTGCAGTTTGCCCGCGCTGCCGTTGGGGCTGGTGTAGCTGCCCGGGTAGGGGCCGCCGGTGACCGTCCTGTCGTCGCCGGTGGCCTCGGTGGTCTCCAGGTAGGCGCGGCCGTCGGTGGTCTTCTTGACGTCGAACTCCCTCACACCGAGGGACTGTCCGTTCAGGAACAGCTCGACGGAGGGCACGTTGGCGTACGCCCACACCTCGACGGTGTCCCCCTCCTCGTGGTTCCAGGTCATCGGCACCAGGTGGACCATGGGTTCGTCCGTCCACCGGCTGCGGAACAGGTGGTACATGTCCTTGGGGAAGCCCGCCGTGTCGACCGCGCCGAAGAAGGACGCCTTCACGGGGAAGACGTCGTACGGGGTCGGTTCGCCGATGTAGTCGATGCCGGACCACAGGAACTGGCCCGCGAACCACTTGCGGTCCCGGTCCTTCTTGTGGCCGTACTCGCCGCTCATCGTCCAGGAGGCGAGGTTGTTGTCGTAGGAGGAGGTCTCCCGCCTGCCGGGGGTGTGGTTCTCCCCGGTGTTGAGGTGTTCCGGCTCCTGGTACGCGCCCCGGGTCGAGGTCTCCGAGGAGGACTCGGACTCGAAGAGGAACAGGCGGGGGTAGCGGGCGTGCAGGACGTCGACCGACCCGGCCGTGTTGTAGTTCAGTCCGAGGCCGTCGAGCTTGGCGAGCATGCGGTCGGCCGGTGAACCCGGTGCGGGCACCGCGCGGTACTTGTCCGAGCCGATGACGACCGGGCGGGTGTCGTCGGCGGCCCGGACCGCGCCGATGATCCGGTCCGCCATGGCGAGCCCCGCGGTGGAGGTGGAGTCGGGGATCTCGTTGCCGATGGACCAGAGCACGACGGCCGGCGAGTTGCGGGCGGCCCGGACCATCTCGGTGGCGTCCGTCTCGCACCACTCGTCGAAGAACCGGCCGTAGTCGTACGTCGTCTTTCCCGTGCGCCAGCAGTCGAAGGCCTCCACCGTCATCACGATGCCCAGCTCCTCGCAGACCTGGATCAGCTGCGGTGAGGGCGGGTTGTGCGAGGTGCGCAGGGCGTTGACGCCCATCGACTTCATGATCCCCAGCTGCCGGCGGACGGCGTCGATGCTGACGGCCGCGCCGAGAGCGCCCTGGTCGTGGTGGAGGTCGACGCCCTTGATCTTGGTGTACGTCCCGTTGAGGGAGAAGCCCTCGTCGGGGTCGAAGCGGAAGGCGCGGATACCGAAGGGTGTGCGGCAGGTGTCGGTGGTGCGGCCGGCGACGCGCAGCTCGGTGTGCAGGGTGTAGCGGTGCCCGGGTGTCGCGAAGTCCCACAGGAGGGGCTCGGGAACGGTCAGTTCGTGGGTCTCGGTGGCCTCTTCGCCGACGGTGCGCGTGGTCGCGGTACGGGCGGCCGTGCGCCCGTCGGGTCCGGTGATCCGGGACACGACCTGCACGGGGGTGCCGGTGCCGGAGTCGTTCCGGACCGTGGTGCGCACCCGGACCAGCGCCCGGTCGGCGGAGATCTCCGGCGTGGTGACGCGGGTGCCCCAACGGGCCACGTGCACCGGTTCGGTGATCACCAGGCGGGCCTCGCGGTAGATGCCGCTGCCGGAGTACCAGCGGCTGCTCGGCAGCTGGTTGCGCACCCTGACCGCCAGCACGTCGGGCGTGGTGCCGTCGGTGTGCACCAGATCGGTCAGGTCGAGGGCGAACCCGGTGTAGCCATAGGGGTGGTGGCCGGCCTCGGTGCCGTTGCAGTAGACGTGCGCGTCCATGTAGACGCCGTCGAACTCCACGGAGATCCGCTTGCCGGCGCAGGCGCGCGGAAGCGTGAAGGAGAGCCGGTACCAGCCCAGGCCGCCTGGGAAGAAGCCGGTGCCGCTGGTGGTGCCGTGGTCGGTGGTGGGGGTCTGCTCGATGCTCCAGTCGTGCGGGACGGCGACCTCGCGCCAGTCCGTGTCGTCGTAGCCGGGTTCGGCGGCCCGCGCCCAGGCGCCGGCCGGGTCGGCGCCGCCGTCCAGGGAGGCCTGCGCGAAGCGCCAGCCGTCCCGCAGCGGCACGGTCCGGCGCCCTCCGGCGCCGGTCGCGCCGGCGGCGAGGGCGGCCGGGGCCGCGGAGATGTTCAGCAGCGGTCCGGCCGCGGGCGCTGCCGTGGCGGCGGCCAGAACCGATCTGCGCGTGACCGTCATGGGCGGCTCTCCCTCATCAGGTCCCAGAAGTACTCACAAGTGATCGTGAACAAACAGATTCTGACGGCCGGTTGCGCACGATCGTCAAGGGTGCGGCACCCTGCGGCTGCCTCCGGGCGCGTTTCGGCCGGAATTCCTCCTTGACCGCGCCCCCGGCCGCGTTCGACCGGTCGGCCAGGTAGCCGCGATCGGCGTCCACGGGCGCGCCGGAAGCACTACGCTGGAACACGAGTGGTGCCACCTGTTCACTGTGAGTGTGCGCTTGGGAGCGGCGACGATGAGCCGGGTCTATCCGTTCGACGACGCGGCGACGGCCCGGGCTGTCATCGATGACGACGGAACACTGGTGGAGTGGAACGAGGGCGCGCGGCGTCTGCTCGGCCACCCCGCCGAAGCCGTCGTGGGCCGCCCCGCGGCCCGGCTGCTGGCCGTCGACGGCCCCGGGACGGCGCCCCCGGGCCCGCGCTGGGAGGGCACGGTCGGGCTGCGCCACCGGGACGGCCGTACCGTCCCGGTGTGGCTGCTCGCCCACCGCCGCCCGCCGGACGACGGCCGGCCGGGCGACTGGCTGGTGGTCACCCCGCTCACCGGCCCGGAACCGCGCGCCGCGGACGACCCGCTCGTCGAGGCGGGCCTGATCCAGTCTCCGTGCCCGGTCGCCCTGTACGACGACTCGCTGCGGCTGCGCTTCATGAACGCGGCCATGGCCGACATCATCGGGCTGCCCGAGGACCGGGTGCGGGGCCTCAGACTTCCGGAGATCGGCGGCAAGCCGCAGAGCGACGACCTGGAACAGGGCATGCTGCGGGTGCTGACCTCGGGCCACCGGCTGGACGTGCAGACCTTCCTGCGCACCGGCGGCGAGGACCGGGCGCACGCCTGGCTCGCCCGCATGGCGCCGGTGCGGGACGCCGGGGGCCGGGTACGGGGGGTGTGCCTGGCCGCGCACGACGTCACCGACAACCAGCGGGCCCGGCAGCGGCTCCAGCTGGTCAACGAGGCGAGCGTGCGCATCGGGACCACGCTCGACGTCACCCGCACGGCGCAGGAACTGGCGGACATGTGCGTGCCCGCGCTCGCCGACTTCGTCACCATCGACCTGCTGGACCTGCGGGAGCACGGCAGCGAGCCGCCGGCCCGCATCACCGCGCCGGTCCTCCTGCGCCGCACCGCCCACCAGTCGGTGCTGGCGGGCGTGCCGGAGGCGGTGATCGAGCCCGGGCAGGCGGACGCCTACCCGGACTTCTCCCCGCAGGCCGACGCGCTGACCGCCGGCCGCACGATCACCACCTCGGTGGTCACCGGTGACATGGACAGGTGGCACTCCTGGCACCGGGCGCGCGGCGAGCGGGTGCGCGCGTTCGGCATCCACTCCTCGATGTCGGTGCCGATCCAGGCCCGCGGGCTGACCCTCGGGGTGGCGGTGCTCACCCGGCACCGGCGTCCGGACGGGTTCACCCCGGACGACGTGCTGCTGGCCGAGGAGATCACCGCCCGGGCCGCCGTCTGCATCGACAACGCCCGCCGCTACTCCCGGGAGCGGGAGACCGCGCTCGCCCTCCAGCGCAGCCTGCTGCCGCGTTCGCTGCCGCGCACGGCCGCGCTGGACGCCTCCTCCCGCTATCTGCCGGCCGCGCGGGCCGGGGTGGGCGGGGACTGGTTCGACGTGATCCCGCTCTCCGGACTGCGCGTCGCGATGGTCGTCGGGGACGTCGTCGGGCACGGCATCCAGGCCTCGGCCACCATGGGCCGGCTGCGCACCGCCGTCCGCACCCTCGCCGACATCGACCTGGCCCCGGACGAGTTGCTCACCCACCTGGACGACCTGGTGCTGCGGCTGTCGGAGGAGTCCGGTGTCGAGGGCAGCCCGGGCGAGGTCGGCGCCACCTGCCTGTACGCCGTCTACGACCCGGTGTCCCGCCGCTGCACGCTGGCCCGGGCCGGGCATCCGCCGCCCGTGCTGCTCAGACCCGGCGGCCCGCCCGCGGTGCTCGACCTGCCCGCCGGCCCCCCGCTGGGCCTGGGCGGGCTGCCCTTCGAGTCCGCCGAGGTGGAACTGCCCGAGGGCACCGTCCTGGCGCTGTACACGGACGGCCTGGTGCAGTCCCGGGAGCGGGACCTGGACGCCAGCCGCGAACTGCTGCTGGCGGCGCTCGGGCAGGGCGCGGACTCCCTGGACAGCACCTGCGACCGCGCCCTGCACGCCCTGCTGCCGCCCGGCGGCGCCGCCGACGACGTGGCGCTGCTGCTCGCCCGTACCCGGGGCCTGCCCCCCTCGCAGGTGGCGACCTGGGACATCCCCGCCGACCCCGCGCTGGTGGCGCCGGTGCGCAAGCAGGTCGTGGAGCAGCTGGCCGCCTGGTCGCTGAGCGAGGCGTCGTTCACGGCGGAGCTGGTGGTCAGCGAGCTGGTCACCAACGCCATCCGGTACGGCTCCCACCCGATCCGGCTGCGGCTGATCCACGACGCGACCACGTTGATCTGCGAGGTCTCCGACACCAGCCACACCGCCCCGCACCTGCGCCGGGCCAAGGTCCTCGACGAGGGGGGCCGGGGCCTGCTGCTGGTCGCCCAGCTCACCCAGCGCTGGGGCAGCCGGCACACCACGGAGGGCAAGACCATCTGGGCGGAGCTGCCGCTGTTCGAGGTGGACCGGTAGCGGTCAGGACGCCGACAGCCACGGCCGTACGTGCTTGCGTGCCTCGTGCAGGCGGGACTTGAGGGTGCCGAGCGGGATGCCGGCGCGCTCGGCGGCCTCGGCGTACTCCAGCTGGCAGATGTCCCGGTAGACCAGCGGCGCGACCAGGTGCGGGTGCTCGCGCTCCAGGCGGTCCAGGGCCTCCAGCAGGTCGACCCGGGAACCGGCGATGACGCTGGTCGTGCGCGGGTCGACGACGTGCGCGGGCTCGATCGCGGCGGGCTGCTCGACGGCCCGCCGCTTCAGCTCGCGGTACTTCTGCCGGCAGCAGTTGGCGACCACCGTGTACAGCCAGGTGCCGAACCGGCTGCGGCCCTGGAACCCGGTGATGTGCCGGGCCACCTGGAGCAGCACGTCCTGGGCGGCCTCCTCGGCGTCCTCCCGGCAGGGCAGGAAGCGCGCGCAGCGGCGCACGACCTCGGGCCGGATCTGTGTCAGCAGCCGGTCCAGAGCCGCTTCGTCACCGGCGGCGGCGCGCCGGGCGGACTCCTCCATCGGCGCCTGGTCCTGCACGAAGGCCTCCCCCTGGAAGTCGATCTCAGGGCAGGCATGATAGTCGTATGCACCCCCTGGAGCGGATCGGCCGCCACCGCCTCGAACGGCCGTTGGGCAGCGGCGCCTTCGCCACGGTGTGGCTCGCCCACGACCCGGAGCTGCAAGCCCCGGTGGCGGTGAAGGTCCTCGCCGAGAACTGGGCGCACCGGCTCGACATCAGGGAGCGTTTCCTCGCCGAGGCGCGGCTGCTGCGGCAGGCCGGTTCCAGCCGGGTGGTGCAGGTCTACGACATCGGCGAACTCCCCGACGGCAGACCGTACTTCGTCATGGAGTACGCCGACGGCGGTACACTCGCCGACCTGCTGGCGGGCGGCCCGCTGCCGGTGCGGGACGCGCTCGCGCTGACGGCCGAGGCCGCGCGCGGTGCCGCCGCGCTGCACGAGGCGGGCATCGTGCACCGCGACATCAAGCCGACCAACGTACTGCTGCACACCGCCCCGGACGGCACCCGGCGGGTGCTCCTGGCCGACCTGGGGCTCGCCAAGAGCCTCGCGCAGGCCTCCGTGCTGACCCTGGCCGCGGGCTCGGCGGGCTACCAGCCGCCGGAACAGGCCGAGCCCGGCGAGGGCATCGACGAGCGGGCCGACGTCTACAGCCTCGGCGCGGTCGGCTACGAACTGCTCACCGGGACCGTGCCGGGAGCGCCGGGGAAGGTCGTACCGCCGGGCCGGTCGCGGCCGGAGCTGGGTGCGGGCGTGGAGCGGGCGGTGCTGCGGGCGCTGGAGCCGGACCGGGCCCGGCGCTGGCCGGGTGCCCTGGCCTTCGCGGACGAGCTGGACCGGCTGGCGGCGGGCCCGCCGGCGCCGCCCGCGCGGCGGCTGGACCGGGTCCGTGGCCGGCTCGGCACGGTGACCCTGGTCCTCGCCGCGGTCCTCGCCGCCACGGCCGCCGCGGTCACGGTGACCGTGGCCCTCCAGCACCGCGGCGGCCCGGCGGACGACGGGGTGCGGGTCACGGACGCCACCGGGCGGATCACCCTGCGGGTGCCCGCCGGCTGGGGCCGGCAGCTGCGTGGCTCCGGCTGGGATCCGCACGTGCTCGGGCTGGCGCCGGGCCACGAGCCGGGTCTGGTGGTGGCCGGCGACCTGGCCCGCTGGCCCGACCTGAAGGACGCCGTGGACGGGGTGTTCGTCGGGGTCAGCGCGCACGGCGACGTCACCGCCGGGGTACGGGCGCTCGCGCACTCGGGCTGCCGTTACGGCGGCAGCCGCGCGTTCACCGGCGGCACGTGGCACGGTGTGGTCCGGACCTGGGACGGCTGCCCGGACGGCGGCTCGGTCACCGAGTCCGCGCTGGTGCCGGCGGGCGGCTCCGCCCGGCCGCAGGTGTACGTGCAGGTGCGCCAGCACGGGGCCGGCGACGCGACCGACGGCATACTGCGTTCCCTGAAGGTGGCCTGAACGCATCGGCACGGTCAAGACGGGGAAAAGATGCCGGTGTGTCCCGAACTTTTCCGGCGACCCGTGCATCGACAGTGATGACGGCGCATTCGGCGCCGACGGCGCGCGTCCCGCGCGTGCCGGGACGATCCTGGAGTGGTGAGCGACATGGTGAACACCCCCCGGTCCGCGCGGCAGGGCGCCCTGCTCCTGGGCACGGTCGCCGTGCTGGGCCTCCTGACCGCCTGCGGCAGCACCGACGTGCACGGCAACCCGCCGGTCACCGCCCCCGGTACGGCCGCGCCCGCGCGGGAGACCACGAAGAGCCCGGCGTCCGCCCCGGCCGCCTCCGGGACCGGGACCGCCACGCGGGCCCCTTCGAGAGCGACCGCGTCCCGGGGCGGCGCCGCGACCACGGCGGCCCCGGGCACGGCCCCGCCGGCCCCCGGCACGGCGGCCACCCCGGCCGCGACGGGCAAGCGCTGCCACACCGGCGAGCTGCGCGCCTCCGTGGGCCGCGGCGATCCGGGCGCCGGCCAGGAGAACTTCCCGGTGGTGCTCACCAACACGTCCGCCCGGACCTGCACCCTGCACGGCTATCCGGGCGCCGCCTTCGTGGCCGCCTCCGGCACCCAGCTCGGCCCCGACCCGCACCGCGCGCCGGGCTCCCCGGCGACCGTCACGCTCAAGCCCGGGCAGAGCGCCTGGGCCGGACTGACCTTCTCCAACCCGGGCATCAGCGAGGCGAGGACGGCCACGCCTGCCGCGCTGCTGGTCACCCCGCCGGACGAGCACGATCCGCTGAAGGCCGCCTGGACCGGCGGGCCGGTGCCGGTCTCCGGGAACTCCTCGTCCGTCCGTCTGACCGTGCTCAGCCCCGGCACCGGCCCCTGACCGGCCCCGCTCCCCCGCTCCCCCGCCCCGCTGTCTCCGCCGAGGCAGCGGGGTTCGTCATGACCGCGCCACAACTGTCACAGGACGGCAACAGCCGCCGCCCACCGCGATCTTTCCTGCCCCTCCCGTCATCGAACCCGGTCGACCACACGGCGAGCGGGCCCTCCGGGGACCCTGACCAGGGAATCGGGGACGACCATGAGCGGGATCCCACGCAGGCGGGTACTGACGGCGGGGGCGGCGGGGGCCCTCGGAGCACTGGCCGCCTGCTCCTCCGGCACCGGCCTCCGGGCCGGCGGCGCGGACCCGGGCGGCCGGAGCACCGTGCGGGCCCGGCCCGTGAGGCCGATCGGTGACGGCTCCACCGCCGACACCGGCGCCCAGCCGCACCAGCCGGAGCCGGTGCGGCTGCGGCCGGGCCTGCGGCCCCCGCAGTTCGTGGTGTTCTCCTGGGACGGCGCGGGCGAGCTGAGCAACCGGCTGTTCTCCCGGTTCCGCCGGGTGGCCGCCGACCACGGCGCCCGGATGACCTTCTTCCTCAGCGGCATCTACACGCTGCCCGAGTCCAGGAAGCACCTCTACCGGCCCCCGCAGCATCCGGCCGGCGCCTCCGCCATCGGCTACCTCGCCGACCGGCACATCCACGCCACCCTCCAGCAGGTCCGCGCGGCCTGGCTGGAGGGCCACGAGATCGGCACCCACTTCAACGGGCACTTCTGCGGCGCCACCGGCGTGCGCCGCTGGTCCCCGGCCGAATGGCGCAGCGAGATCGAGCAGGCGGTCGACTTCGTGACCACCTGGCGGACCAACACCGGCTTCACCGACCTCGACCCGCTGCCCTTCGACTACCGCAAGGAGCTGACCGGCGGCCGCACCCCCTGCCTGGAGGGCCAGGCGGCCCTGCTGCCCACCGCCGCCGCGCTCGGCTGGACGTACGACGCCAGTTCCCCCGGCGGCCTCCAGATCTGGCCCGGCAAGGTGCAGGGCGGCCGGATATGGGACTTCCCGCTCCAGTCCATACCGTTCGCCGGTCACTCCTCGCAGGTCCTCTCGATGGACTACAACATGATGTTCAACCAGTCCGGCGGCAACCCGCTCGGCGACCGCACGCGGTACGGCCTCTGGCGCGCCCAGGCCCGCGACACCTATCTGGCCGGTTTCCGGCGGGCGTACGGGAGCAACCGCGCGCCCCTGTTCATCGGCAACCACTTCGAGCGCTGGAACGGCGGCATCTACATGGACGCCGTCGAGGAGGCGATCCGGACGATGGCCGCGTACGACGACGTACGGTTCGTGTCGTTCAAGCAGCTCGTCGCCTGGCTGGAGGCACAGGACCCGGCGGTGCTGCGCCTCCTGCGCACGCTGCCGCCCGGGCAGGCACCGGCGGGCGGCTGGGCGGAGTTCCCGGGCTCGGCGGCTACCCGGTCGTCGTAGCCGGCCGGAGGCGTCTGTTTTCATGGGCGGGCACCCTGTGATCCGTTCCGGAAGGACCCGCCCTGAACACCGCGCTCGCCGAGGCCCTGTCCGCCGTGCTCCTCGTCGCCGTGCTGGCCTGGGCGGTCGTACGGCCCTTCGGCCGCACGGAGGCGGTCATGGCCGTACCCGCCGCCGGGATCGCGATCGCGACCGGTGCGATCTCCCTCGCTCACGCCCGGGCCGAGGCGGAGCGGCTCGGGCCGGTGGTGGGGTTCCTGGCGGCGGTGCTGGTCCTCGCCCACTTCTGTGACGTGGAGGGACTGTTCGAGGCGTGCGGGGCGTGGACGGCCCGGTGGGCGGGGGGCCGCCCGGTGCGGCTGCTGACCGCGGTGTTCGCGCTGGCGTCCGCCGTCACCGCCGTCCTCAGCCTGGACGCGACCGTCGTGCTGCTGACCCCGGTGGTGTTCGCCACGGCCGCGCGCACGGGCGTACGGCCCAAACCGCATGTCTACGCCTGCACCCACCTGTCCAACACGGCGTCGCTGCTGCTGCCGGTGTCCAACCTGACGAACCTGCTGGCGTTCACGGCGAGCGGGCTCGGCTTCACCCGGTTCGCGGCGCTGATGGTGCTGCCGTGGCTGGCGGCGATCGGCGTCGAGTACCTGGTGTTCCGGCGCTTCTTCGCCCGGGACCTCGCGGCGGCGGCCCCGGCGGACCGCGATCTCGGCGAGGCACCGGAGCTGCCGCTGTTCGCGCTGGTGACCGTGGGCGGCACGCTCGCCGGGTTCGTGGTGGCGTCGGCGTTCGGCGTGGATCCGGCCTGGGTGGCCGGGGCGGGCGCGCTGGTGCTGGCCGGGCGGTCGCTCCTGCGGCGGCGGGCGACCGTGCCGGGTGTCGTACGGGCGGCGGCCCCGGCCTTCCTCGTGTTCGTCCTGGCCCTCGGCATCGTGGTGCGGGCGGTCGTCGACAACGGGCTCGCCGACGCGCTCGGGCGCGTGGTGCCGGACGGCACCGGGCTGGCGGCACTGCTCGGGACCGCGGCGCTGGCCGCCGTACTGGCGAACGCGATCAACAACCTGCCGGCGGTGCTGGTCCTGCTGCCGCTGGCGGCGCCCGCCGGGCCGGGCGCGGTCCTCGCCGTGCTGCTCGGCGTGAACATCGGCCCGAACCTCACCTACGCCGGGTCGCTGGCGACACTGCTGTGGCGGCGGATCGTCCACCAGCACGAGCACGACGTGGACCTGGGGGAGTTCACCCGGCTCGGCCTGATCGCCGTGCCGTCCTCCCTCGCCGTCGCGGTGGTGGCACTGTGGGGGTCGCTCCAGGTTCTGTGAGGGCGCGGACCGAGCCGAGGGAGGCCGACCGGATGCGTGTGATCGCGTGGCTCGTCGAGGGCACCTGGCCCGCCTGCGTGGACGCCGTCCGCGCCCATGCGCCGGACGACGGCGAGGTGGTGCTGCTCCACGTCAGCGGGCCCGACGTGCCGGCGGTGGCGCACGGGGCCTTCGCCGGGCTGCTCGGGCGCGGCGGGCGGTGGGGGCACCGCCCGGCCGAGGGCTGGGAGAGCGACCCCGGTGACCGGCTCGAGGCACTGGGCGGTACGTCGGCGGCGGCGCTCCTCGACGCGGCGGCCGAGCGGCTGGGCCGGCCGTGCACCCGGGTGGAACGGTCGGGCCGCGTCGAGCGGGAGGTGGTGGCCGCCGCCGAGGGAGCCGGTCTGCTGGTGCTGGCCCGGGACGGGGACCGGTCCCGGCTCGGACCGGGCAGCCTCGGCCCGGCCGTCCGGTTCGCCGTCGACCACGCGCCCTGCCCGGTCCTGCTGGTGTGGCCGGAACCGGCCCCCGAGCTGGGGACGATCCCGCCCCCGCCGTCGGGACCGTAGTCGCTCAGGACGTCGGCGCGGGTACGGCGGGCGGTACCGGGACGGTGTCGCCGTCCCAGTCGACGTTCTTCATCCGGAGGTCCGGTTCGGCGGTGTCGACGGTCCAGCGGCGGCCGGCACCCGCGGCGGTACGGGTCTTGAGCACGAGAGCGCCGGAGCCGTCGGTGGCGGCCGGGGTGAGGGCCAGTTCCTGGTTCGAGCGGGGCACCAGGACGCCCTGGAGGGTGAAGTCGTAGCGGATGGTGCGTGCGGCGGCGCCCTTGGCCGCGCAGGGGGCGAGGCGGACGGAATAGCCGAGGCGGGAGTCCAGGCACAGGTCAGGGGCGGCGGCGTTGCGCAGCAGCCCGTCGGTCTCGTACGTCCACTGCTGGGCCGGGGCCGCGGAGCAGGCGGTGAGTTCCGTCTCGGCGCCCTGTACGGCCTTCTTGCCGACGACTCCGACACACAGTCCGGAGGCGAGGTTGTGCAGCCTGCCGTGCAGCGCGCCCTGTCCGGCCCCGCTCCCCCCGGCCCACGACGCGCCCGGCGAGGGGGTGTTCCCGCCCGGCGTCCGGGACGGTGTGCCCGCGGCACCGGGCCCCGGGGCGCCACCGGAACCGTGGACCGCCCACAGCACCAGTGGAATCGCCACCATCCCCCCGACGGCGAGCACGAGCACCCCCACCTGCCGCCGCCGCGCGCGCCGGACGGCCCGGTGGAGGGAACGGGGCGAGCGGGAGGCCACGGGGGCGGCCGGACCCTCGGGGTTCTGGGGGCCGGTGCGGTCGGTGGCCCGGGCGGCGGCGGCATGTCCGGCGGGAGCGGTGGTGTCGCCGCGTCGGCCGGTATCGGCGGTTACCGGTCGAGCGGAGGTACGGGACCCCGCAGCTCGCCTGCGGGGTCCCGGTGCCGAACGGCCGGTCGGAGCGGCGAGCCCCGCAGGGTCACCGCTCTCGCCGGGTCCGGCGGCGTCGGCGGTTCCGCCAGGGGCGCCGGAGGCACGGAACCCGGCGCCCCGCCCGCGGGTACCCGGTGCCCGGCGGCCGGGCGGAGCGGCGGGGTCGGCGGGAGCGGTTCGCCCGCCGGTGCCGGCGGCTTCGGCGGGAGTCGCGGAGGCACGGAACGCGGCCGCTCGCCTGAGGGCGCCCGGTATCCGGCGGCCCGCGGCCCCGCCACGGCCGGCCGCTCGCCCGGGGCCGCCCGCCGTACCCGACGTGGCCGGGTCGCCCGATCCGTCGGGCGCTGCGGGCGCGGTCGATGCTGCGGGCCCCGCCGGTCCCGCCGGCTGTCCGGCGGTGAAGGATTCGCCGCCCGGCGGAACGGCGGCGCCGTACGGGAAGGCGGCCTCCTGCGCGGCGGCGACGGTGGCGGCCGGAGGCGGCGTGGCGGTGCGGGTCGTCCGGGATTCCAGGTAGCCGTGGGCGCCCCAGCCGAGGACGGCCTCGGCCAGTGCGGCGCCCAGTCCCGTGTTGAACCGGTCCAGTTGGTCGGCGGTGCGGGTGCAGTGGGGGCAGCGGGCCAGGTGCTGCCGCAGGTCCGGGTCGATGTCCGTGCCGCCGCGCCGGAAGGTCACGTCGAGCATGCGCAGGTAGCGCCGGCACTCGTCCTCGGGGGCGAGTTCGCGGTGCGCCTGGAGGCATTCGTCGCGGAGCCGTTCGCGGGCCCGGCGCAGTTCGACGCCGGCGCTCTCCTCGTCCAGGCCGAGCAGCGCGGCGGGCACGGACAGGGGTTCGGCCTCGACCTCGGTGTGCCACAGCACGGCACGCGAGGTCTCGGGCACCCGCTGGAACGCGCGGGACAGCAGCCGCCGCCCGGACGGCGGCAGCAGCCGGGCCGCGACGCGCTCGCCGGTGCCGTCGTCCGGGCGCAGGGCGGGGTGGAGGAGCTCCCGCCGCTCGTCGGTGTCCCACTCGGCGGCGATGCGGCGGACCGCGACCAGGACGTGGGGCCGCCAGGCGGCGGTCGGCCCGGCCTGCCGCAGGGAGGCGCCGAAGAGCCGGGTGAACGCGGCGGTGGTGAGCATCCCGGCGGCGCGCGGGCCGTCGGTGCACAGCCGGGCGTAGGCGAAGGCGGCCGTCCAGTGCCGGTCGAGGAGTTCGCCGACCGGATGCAGCGCGGGTGACGTTCCCGTCCATTTCCTCAGGGCGGCACCGAGCTGCTCGTCCGACGGGCCTGCCTCATGCACGGCTGCATTCCTCCAGACACGGAACGGGAATTAGTCCGTACCAACGAGTACGGAGAGAGGCCGGGGCAGCTCTGAATACACGGGGAATGTGTGTATCTGCGTGCCGACAGCCCACACTTTTACACGGCCCAACACACCCGAACAAGAGATCTTCCAGTTCACGGTATTCCCTTTCCCGCATTCCCTTGTTGACGCGTCGTCGAAAAAGCCCCCTCCCCTTCCCGTTCCCTTTACCGCGGCGTCCGTGCGACGCGGAGCACGCGCCGCACGGGCTGCCGCCGGCGGTCAGTGACCGCTGACGGCGCGCGCGGTGTAGGGCTGCTCCAGTTCCTCGGTCTCCTCGTCGCTCAGCTCGAGGTCCACGGCGGCCACCGCGTCGTCGAGGTGCCGGGCCTTGGCGGCGCCGATGACGGGGGCCGTGACCGTGTCCTGCCGCAGCAGCCAGGCGAGGGCCACCTGGGCGCGCGGCACGCCGCGGGCGGCGGCGATGCGGGTGACCGCCTCGACGATCGCGCGGTCGCTCTCCAGATACAGCCGGCTGCCGAAGTCGTCGGTGGCGCTGCGCCCGGTGACCGTGCCCCAGTCACGGGTGAGCCGGCCGCGGGCGAGCGGACTCCACGGCAGCACGCCGACGCCCTGGTCCGCGCACAGGGGCAGCATCTCGCGCTCCTCCTCGCGGTAGAGGAGGTTGTAGTGGTTCTGCATGGACACGAACTTCGTCCAGCCGTGCCGCTCGGCGGTGTGCTGCGCCTTGGCGAACTCCCACGCGTACATCGAACTGGCGCCGATGTACCGCACCTTGCCCGCCTTGACCAGGTCGTGCAGCGCCTCCATCGTCTCCTCGATCGGAGTGGAGTGGTCGTAGCGGTGGATCTGGTACAGGTCGACGTAATCGGTGCCGAGGCGGCGCAGGCTGTGGTCGATCTCGCTCATGACGGCCTTGCGGGACAGACCGGCTCCGTTGGGGCCGGGCCGCATGCGGCCGTTGAGCTTGGTGGCCAGCACGATCTCGTCACGGTCGGCGTAGTCGCGCAGGGCCTTGCCGACGATCTCCTCGCTGGTGCCGTCGGAGTAGATGTTGGCGGTGTCGAAGAAGTTGATGCCGGCTTCCAGCGCCCGCCGGATGAGCGGGCGGGACGCCTCCTCGTCGAGGGTCCACTCGTGCGTGCCGCGGTCCGGCAGCCCGTAGGTCATGCAGCCCAGACAGATCCGCGAGACGTCCAGGCCCGTCGAACCGAGCTTCACGTACTGCATCGTTGCTGCTCCTGCCGTCAAAGCGATGGTCAGGGCAGAGCCTACGGCGGTGGCCCCGGGCCGACTTGACGGCGTCGGTGTGCGGGCGATTTGATCCTGAGCGTGCCGCGCCGCCCGGCGTGGGCAGGATGGAGCGGACTTGCCCACGGGTGTTCTCCGCGCCGCTGGGCCCCTGCCGGCCCTGGGCGCCGTGTCAGCGGCCATGATCGTCGCGGTGACGGCTCTGGCCGGCTGCGCTCCCGGCCACCGCGGTGAGGACGGTGCCGCGAAGCCGGCCGCGCTGCGGCTGCCGCCGCGCGGCGCCGGGTTCGACTACCAGATCGGCGGCGCCTATCCCCCGCCGAAGGGCGTGCGGATCGTCAGCCGCGACCGGTCCGACTCCCCCGCGCCCGGCCTGTACAACATCTGCTACGTCAACGCCTTCCAGGCCCAGCCCGCCGAGCGCTCCTCGTGGCCGGCCGACCTGCTGCTGCGCGACGAGCACGGTGCCGTCGTCATCGACGAGGACTGGCACGAGCCGCTGCTCGACCTGCGCACCCCCGCCACGCGGAAGCGGGTGGCGCGGCGGGTGAACACCTGGATCGACGGCTGCGCGCGGAAGGGCTTCGACGCCGTCGAGCCCGACAACTACGACAGCTACACCCGCTCCCACCGGCTGCTCACCGCGGCCGACGCGACCGCGTTCATGACCCTCCTCTCCCGGCACGCGCACGCCCGGCACCTGGCCATCGCGCAGAAGAACACCGCGGAACTGTCGGGGCAGCGCCGGCGGGCCGGTCTGGACTTCGCGGTGTCGGAGGAGTGCGGGCAGTACGACGAGTGCGGGGTGTACGCCAAGGCGTTCGACGACCGGGTGGTGGACATCGAGTACACCGGCGCCGGGCTGCGCGCGGCCCGTGCCCGGTGGGGCGGCCGGCTGAGCATCGTCCGCCGCGACCGGGACGTGTCCACCCCGGGCAGCGCGGCGTACGTCCGCGAAGTGCGCTAGGTGTTCTGTCCCGGTGACAGCCGGGGCCGTACGGCGGCCGACGGGCCCTGACGGCACGTCAGCCGCCTTGGTGGTCCCGGGTGTCAGGGGGTCAGGGGGTCACGGTGATCGCGCTCACCGGGCAGGCGCGGGCCGCCTCCCGGACCATCGGGTCGCCCGAGCCGTCCTCATGGCCCGGTACGAGGGTGCTGTAGCCGTCGTCGTCCTGGGTGAAGACGCCCGGCGCGGCCAGGGCGCACTGTCCGGCGCCGATACAGGTGTCCTTGTCGATGTCGATGTGCATGGGGAGAGCCTCTTACCAGGTCACGGGGAGTTCCAGCATCCCCTGGATCGTGTCGCCGGGTTTGAAGGGGATGTCCTCGGCGGGGGCGGCCAGCCGCAGGCCGGGCAACCGCGCGAACAGGCTGCCGAGGGCGATCTCCAGCTCCGCGCGGGCCAGGTTCTGGCCCAGGCACTGGTGGATGCCGAAGCCGAACGCCATGTGGTGGCGGGCGGAGCGGTTCAGGTCCAGGGCGTCGGGGTCGTCGTACACGGCCGGGTCCCGGTTGATCACCGAGGTGGCGAAGAGCACCGCCTCACCGGCCCGGATCGTGGTGCCGGCGACCTCGATGTCCTCGACCGCCACCCGCTGCAGCCCCTCGGCGATGGACAGCATGCGCAGCAGTTCCTCCACGGCGGCGGGCAGCAGCGCGGGGTCGGCGCCCAGCTCGGCGGCCCGGCCGGGCTGCCGGAGCAGCGTGTAGGTGCCCAGGGAGATCATGTTGGCGGTCGTCTCGTGGCCGGCGACCAGCAGGATGATGGCCAGCGAGACGGCCTCGGCGCGCCCCAGCTCCCCCGTGCGCAGCCGCTGGTGGACCAGCTCGTCGAGGATGCCGTCGCCGGGCTCGGCCTCCTTCGCCTTGGCGTCGATCAGCCCGCCGAGGTAGTCCTCCAGCCGCCGGCGGGCCTGCTCGGTGTCCTCGCCGGTCGGACCGCGCAGCAGTCTGCGGGACTGCTCCTCGAAGAACTCGTGGTCGGCGTAGGGCACCCCGAGCAGGCCGCAGATCACCATCGACGGTACGGGCAGCGCGAAGGCGGAGACCAGTTCGGCGGGCGGCCCCTGCGCGATCATCGCGTCGAGCAGCTCGTCCACGATCCGCTGGATCCACGGACGCAGTTCGGTGGCGCGCTTGACGGTGAACGAGGGGATCATCATCCGCCGCTGCCGCTGGTGCTCGGGGTCGTCCTCGCCGAGCAGGGCCACCCTGCGCTTGCGGACGGCCTCGAAGCGCGGGGTGATCGCGGGGAAGCCGGGGCGGCGGCGGTCGGCGGACAGGCGGGGGTCGGCTAGCAGCGTGCGGGCGGTGGCGTGCGCGGTGACCAGCCAGACCTCCCGGCCGTCGTAGAGGGTGACGCGGGACAGGGGTCGCCCGTCGCGCAGCGGGTCGTATCCGGTGGGCGGGTGGTAGGGGCAGGTGCGGTCCTGGGGGAAGGCGACGGGTTCGGCCGTGGCAGCCGGGCCGGTGGTGTCCGTCAGTTCCGTCATGGAAGAGACCTCGCAGACGAAGGGGGGTGCGTCGTGCCGATCTTCATTAGATGCCCAGGGCATCTATAGGTCGACGCCAAGTTCGGCCAGTTGGGCGCGGGGCGTCATCTGGCCGGAGCGCGAGGGGTCAGGGGGCGGAAACCGGCCGCGGTCCCACGCCCCCAGGGTGTCTCCCGCAGACGGGTCAGGGCAACCGCACGGCGCCCGTTTCCGGGGCGAAGGCGCGGGCGACGGCGAGGCTGTCCTCGTACACGTGGTGCCGTACGACCAGGCCGTCCCGGACGGTGAGGTGGAGGGCGAAGCGGGCGCTGTAGGCGCGGCCGGTCGGTGCGGCGGTCTGCCGGATGACGCCCAGCACGACCGCGTCCTCGCCGTCGGCCAGGATGTGCCCGATGGTGGTGCCGGCCTCCTCCGGGACATGGTGGGCGGCCAGTTCCCGGTAGTGCGCGGCGACCTCGGCCCGGCCGGAACGGTGCCGGATCCACGGCGTGTCGGCCCGGCCGTGCTCCTCCTCCGGCCAGTCCAGCCGCCAGTCGCAGTCGTCGGCGTACAGATCGGCGATCGACTGCGGGTCGCCCTGGCCGATCCTGCGCAGGAGTTCCTGGACGGCGGAGCGGGTCGCGGCGGTGCGGTCGTCGGACATGGGTGGCTGCCTCCCCGGGCGGGTGGTGATCGGGACGGGGACCACTGTGCCGCGCGGGGCGCGGCGGCGCGATGACCTCCGAGGTAATCACCGCGTCGGCGGGCGCGGCGCGCGGTAAGGATGAATCGTGCGACCACCGGTGTTACGCCGGTGACAGACATCCGCGGGACCGACGAAGGGGACGGAGACACATGCCACTTGAGGGCGAGTACGAGCCCAGCCCGACGCAGTGGGTGCGCGAGCAGGTCGAGCTGTACGAGAGGTCCGGCGGGACCGAGGGCACGACCCTGCGGGACACCGGGCTGCCGGTGATCGTGCTGACCACCCGGGGTGCGAAGAGCGGGAAGATCCGCAAGACGCCGCTGATGCGGGTGGAGCACGAGGGCCGGTACGCGGCGGTCGCCTCGCTCGGCGGCGCGCCCCGGCACCCGGTCTGGTACTTCAACGTGCTGTCGGACCCGCACGTCGAGCTTCAGGACGGCCCGGCCAAGCGGGACATGCGGGCCCGGGAGGTCACCGGGGCGGAGAAGGCCGAGTGGTGGGAGCGGGCGGTGGCCGCGTTCCCGCCGTACGCCGAGTACCAGCAGAAGACGTCGCGGGAGATCCCGGTCTTCGTGCTGGAGCCGGTCGACGGCAGCTGACGCGAGAGCGCCGGCGGGGGTGCCGGTTCCGGCCGGGAAACGATCCGATCCAGAAAAATCTGTTCCGGCGAGGTGTGGACCCGTTTCCCGCCGGGCACTCGCTCGTCAGGCCCCGCCGCGCTCCCCCGTCGCGGCGGGGCTTTCGTGTGCCTTGCCCACCGGCCGGTCGGTGACGTCGAGGAAGATCTGGTCCGCGTCCGGGAACGTGTGGGCGAGGGACCGCTTGATACGTTCGGACACCTCCTCCACGCGTTCGCTGTCCAGGCCGGGCACCAGGTCGATACGGGCGGCGACCAGGGTGGAGTCGAGGCCCATCTTCATGGTGAACAGCCCCTCCACACTGTCGATCTCCGGCTGAGCCCGCAGCAGCGCCCGGATCCTGCCGCTCAGTTCGGGGTCGGCGGCCTCACCGATCAGCTGGTCGCGGGCGTCGCGGCCGAGCCGGTAGGCGACGTAGACCAGCAGTACGCCGATGGCCAGCGAGGCGGACGCCTCCCAGACGACCTGCCCGGTCACCATGTGCAGGGCCATCCCGATCAGCGCGAGGGTGACGCCGAGGACCGCCGTGGCGTCCTCGGCGACCACCGTGCGCAGCGCGGGATCGCGCAGCCCGGCCAGGCCGCCGCCCTGCCCGCGCACCTGGTGCAGGGCGCGCATCAGGGAGACGCCCTCGGCGATCAGGGCCACGCCCAGGACGGCGAGGCCGACCACATAGCCGCTGAACGTCTCGTCCGCGCCGTTGCGCAGGGCCTCGACGCCCTGGAAGAAGGAGAAGCAGCCGCCCATGACGAAGATGCCCACCGCGGCGAGCAGCGACCAGAAGAACCGTTCCTTGCCGTAGCCGAAGGGGTGCCGGGTGTCGGCGGGACGGCGGCTGCGGCGCAGTGCGGCCAGCAGGAAGACCTCGTTGAGGCTGTCGGCGACGGAGTGCGCGGCCTCCGACAGCAGCGCGGGCGAGCCCGCGAGGACACCGCCGACCGCCTTGGCGACGGCGATGACCAGGTTGGCGGCGAGCGCCACCAGGACGGTGACCTTGGTGTGCCGGTCGGCCTGGGACTCACCGCCGCTGTCGGCCTGGTCCTCCTGGGACTCGCCGCCGTCGGCATGCCCGGCCCGTGGCTCGCCACCGCCGTGGGCATGGCCGGCCCTGGACCTGCCAGCGCCGTCGGCATGGCCGGCCCTGGACCTGCCGCCCCTGTCCGCGCGGTCGGGCGGCGGACTGCCGGACCGGCTGCCCGGTCGGCCGGCGGACCCGCCGTCGGGCCGGCCGGTGTCCTGTTCGCGTCCGGGCGGCGTGCCGCCGTCGGCGGCGCGCGCCGGTGCCGTTTCGCTGTTCCCGGCCGTACGCGCGGCCTTCTCCCGTTCCGAGGATGTCCCAGTCACTCATCGCCGACTGCCCCCGACCGGGCGGCTCACACCGTGCGGGACGCGCGGAACGGGGAACGCGGTGGCACGGAGGATCCCGGCGGCGAGGAGGAGACATGGGCGGCGACGGCAACCGCGCGTACGGCCACAGCACGTTCCACCGGTCCAGGAGTCACTTCGCGGACCGGATCACCGCCGACGGCCGGGACGGCTGGCCGGTCGAGGCGGGCCGCTACCGGCTGGTGGTCTCCCGTGCCTGCCCGTGGGCGAGCCGGGCGGTGATCGCGCGCCGGCTGCTGGGGCTGGAGGACGCGCTGTCGATGGCGGTCGCCGATCCGGTGCAGGACGACCGCAGCTGGCGGTTCACCCTGGACCCGGACGGCCGGGACCCGGTGCTGGGCATCCGGTTCCTCGCGGAGGCGTACGACCGCCGGGAGGCGGGCTACCCGGGCGGGGTGAGCGTGCCCGCGGTGGTCGACGTCCCCAGCGGGCGGGTGGTCACCAACGACTACCAGCGGATCACCCTGGACCTGGCCACCGAGTGGGCGGCCCTGCACCGCGCCGGCGCGCCCGATCTGTACCCGGCCGCCCTGCGAGCGGAGATCGACGAGGTGATGGCCGAGGTCTACAAGGACGTCAACAACGGCGTGTACCGGGCCGGCTTCGCCACGCGCCAGAAGGAGTACGAGGAGGCCTGCGCGGGCGTGTTCCGGCGGCTGGAAATGCTCGGTGAGCGGCTGGCCGGACAGCGGTATCTGGTCGGTGACACCCTCACGGAAGCGGACATCCGGCTGTTCACCACGCTGGTCCGGTTCGACGCCGTCTATCACGGCCACTTCAAGTGCAACCGCTGGAAGCTGGCGGAGCACCCGGTGCTGTGGGCGTACGCCCGGGACCTGTTCCAGACGCCCGGCTTCGGCGACACGGTCGACTTCGACCACATCA
This sequence comes from Streptomyces sp. NPDC006309, assembly GCF_040613095.1. Classification (NCBI taxonomy): domain Bacteria; kingdom Bacillati; phylum Actinomycetota; class Actinomycetes; order Kitasatosporales; family Streptomycetaceae; genus Streptomyces; species Streptomyces sp. NPDC006309. Next base: position 107,402 of record NZ_JBEXRO010000016.1, read on the forward strand.
AGCGCCACTACTACCAGGTGCACTCCGGCATCAACCCCACCGGCATCGTGCCGCTCGGCCCTGACCTCGGGGGCTGGCTGCGTCCCCACCACCGCGCGGAGCTGGGCGGCCGGACGTTCGGGGACGGTACGCCGCCGGGGCCGGTGCCCCCGGGCGAACGGGTGGCCCCGCGAGGACGGCCTGCATGAGGACCGCCTGACGAGGAAGTAGTCACCCATGGCCAAGAACAAGAAGAAGAAGCTCCCTCTCGCTTATCAGCCCGTCGGATTCCTGCTCAGCTGGGCAGGCGGCGCGCTGGCCGGTATGGCCTTCCGCAAGGCGTGGATGGCGATCCGGCACGAGGACGACGCGCCCGACGCCCTGGACCCCGACCGCGGCTGGGGTGAGGTCCTGCTGGCCGCGGCGGTCCAGGGCGCCATCTTCGCGGTGGTGCGCAGTGCCGTCGACCGCACCGGCGCGAAGGCCATCGAACGGTCGACGGGCGTGTGGCCGGCGACCGACAAGGGCGGCCGGGACTGAGCCGGCCGGTCAGCCCTGCTTCGGGGCCGTCGAGGATTGCAGGCGCAGGGTGAAGGAGTGCCCGGCGGGGTCGGAGTACCCGCGTTCCTCGTACGGCCCCGCCGCGTCCCTCGTCTCGATCGGCCGGCCGCCGAGCCCCACCACCCGGCGCTCGGCCTCGTCCAGGTCCTCGACGAGGAAGTCGAGGTGGGCCTGGAGGGAGTTCTCGGGGCGCGGCCAGCTGGGCGGCGTCGCGTTGACGTCCCGGCGAAAGGCCAGCCGAATCCCGTCGGCGCCCCGGATCTCGACGAGGTTGGCGGACGCGGCGGTCCGTTCGCCTTCGAGCAGTTCCCGGTAGAACTCTGCGAGTTTCTCGGGCTCGGCGCAGTCGAGCACCAAGACGCCCGCTTTGACCAGTGCCATGCTTCCTCCTGGTGGATTCCGTGCGGTTGTTCCCTGCGGATATCCCGGGCCGCGGGAAACAGTCGGCGAGCGCGGCGTGTCCGGCCACGGCCGCGCGGAAGTGACGCCCCGGGTGAGGTAGTTGCCGGCCCCCCGCCGCACCGCCGGTGACGACCCGGGTGCGAGGACCGCCAGCCACCCACCGCACCACCGGTGACGACCCGGGTGCGAGGACCGCCAGCCACCCACCGCACCACCGGTGACGACCCGGGTGCGAGGACCGCCAGCCACCCACCGCACCACCGGTACG
>NZ_JBEXRO010000016.1:108705-176000 GCF_040613095.1 Streptomyces sp. NPDC006309
GGTGACGACCCGGGTGCGAGGACCGCCAGCCACCCACCGCACCGCCAGTGACGACCCCGGTGCGAGGGCCGCCAGCCACCCACCGCACCACCGGTGACGACCCGGGTGCGAGGGGCACCGGCCGCCCACCGCACCACCGGTGACGACCCCGGGCGCGGGGGTCACCGGCCACCCACCGCACCGCCGGTGACGACCCGGGTGCGGGGGCCGCCGGCCGCCCATCGCGCCGCCGGTGGCGGTCAGTCGCAGCCGGCGTCCTCCTTCGCGCGCGGCCAGGCCTCCACTCCGTGGGAGGTGCGGACGTAGGCCGTGTTCCGGTCGTCCGTGAACCAGAGCTGCCGGCCCCGGTGGTGGTATCCGGTGTCGTGGGCGGCGGCGGGCATGCGCACGTTCCCGCGGTACGGCGCACGGAGCAGGCCGTCCCGGCCGAGCACGCCCTCGGGGTCGCGGACGTACTCACGGCCGTCCAGCCGGAGGAAGTGGGCCGACTGCCGGCCGCAGTGCGCGGAGCCGGCGGAGCCGCTGATCCGGATGACGGGCAGCCGGATGCCGTGTCCGTCGGTCCACACCTCCCAGCCACAGGCGGCGTACCGGGCGGGCAGTTCGGCGGTCGCAGGAGGCGTTCGTCTCCGGGCCCCAGCCGGGCCGGTCCCTCTGGTCCCTGGCCACCACGACCGCCACCTTCGTACCCCCGGCCACGTCGAAGGAGTACAGGACCCGGTCCGCGGACCGGCGCTCGACGCGGTAGCCGCTGTCGGGATCCTGCGGCTCGGCCACGTCGAGGTACCGGGCCAGTCCCTCCCGCGGGGTGGCACCGCCGTCGGCGGTGCTCCACGCGTCCGGGCCGGAGCCCTCGAAGATCTCCCCGTCGCACTCCAGCGCCCGGCCGGCCGCGCCGGAGGCCAGGCGCAGGGCTCGCGGCCCGGTGCCGTCGGTGTTCCTGGTGGGCACGTACAGCGGGCCGTTGTAGGGGGACGCCGGGGGCGTGCCCTTCACCACCAGGCCGGGGTGGTGGCCCGTCGTCACAGCCCGCCGCCGTCACGGCCGTCAGCGCCGCCACCGCCGCCGCCACGATCTCTCTGCGCATGCCCGCCCCTTTTCTGCCGTGCTGCCGTGCTGCCGTGCACTCCCGCGACGCCGGGGACGGCCGGAACGTTCAGCGGATCCGCCGGCGCCGGCACGGGCGTCACCGGACGTGGCAGGATCCTGTCGGAGGTTGGCCGTCGTGCCATGTTCCGGACGGGCGGACTCCGGCAGGCTGGGTCACCATGAGCGATGTGAACACGATGCGAGCCATCAGCCAGGACGTCCTCGGCGGTCCCGAGGTACTGCGGTACGTGCAGATGGAGCGGCCGAAGCCGGGCCCCAACCAGGTGCTGGTACGGGTGCGGGCGGCCGGGGTGAACCCCACCGACTGGAAGCACCGGGCCACCGGCGGGTTCCTGGGCGAGCCCCCGTTCGTCCTCGGCTGGGACGTGTCCGGCGAGGTCGTCGAGAACGGGATCGGCGCCGCCGCCTTCGCGCCCGGCGACGAGGTCTTCGGCATGCTGCCGTACCCCTTCGGCCACGGCTCGCACGCCGAGTACGTGCTCGCCCCGGTCCGCGCCCTGACCCGCAAGCCGGCCTCGATCGACCATGTCCAGGCCGGCGCGCTGCCGCTGGTCTCCCTGACCGCCTGGCAGGCGCTGACCGAGCACGCGGACGTGCGGCCCGGGCAGCGGGTGCTGATCCACGCGGCGGCCGGCGGGGTCGGGCACGTGGCCGTGCAGATCGCCAAGGCGCGCGGCGCGTACGTGATCGGCACGGCGAGCGCGGGCAAGCACGGCTTCCTGCGGGAGATCGGCGTGGACGAGCCCGTCGACTACCGCTCCACCGACGTCACGGAGGCGGTGCGGGACGTGGACGTCGTCCTGGACACCCTCGGCGGGGAGACGGCCGTACGGTCCCTGCGGACACTGCGGCCCGGCGGGGTCGTGGTGTCGATCCTGCCGGGAGGCTCCCAGGAGTTCTACGACGAGGCCGAGCGGCTCGGCGTGCGGGGGGTGCGGATGCTGGTCGACGCCGACCGCGCCGGGATGCGGGCGGTCGCGGAACTGGCGGAGTCCGGGAAGCTGACGGCGACGATCGCCGGGACGTTCCCGCTGTCCGACGCCGCGAAGGCGCACGAGCTGGGTGACACCGGGCGGACGACGGGCAAGCTGGTGCTGCTGGCGGACTGAGCGGGCCCGGCGGCCGGCCCGGGCGCGCCAAACTCGAAGACATATGTCAATCGAACATGCTCAAATTCCTTCCATCGAGGGTAACTTGACGATCGGGAACCGACGTCCGGGCGCGGGTGGGAGGTGGTGCCGAGGTGCGACACGAGCCCGAACCCCTCACCCGGCAACTGGGCATGTACACCTGCCGTGGGCACACGGTGCTGGAGTTCCGGGGTGAGATCGACATCGTCGCGGCGGCGGAGATCGGCCCGTTCCTCGACCGCGTGACCGGCCGGCCGGGTGCGCGGGTCGTGATCGATCTCAGGCCGGTGGAGTTCTTCGACTGCTCGGGGCTGCGGCTGCTCTACCGGGCGCGCGTGCGGGTGCTGGAACGCGGCGGACAGCTGCACCTGGTGTGCACGCACCCGCTGACCCTGCGCGTCCTGCGGGTCACCGGCCTGGCCCGGCTGCTGCCCGCACACCCGGACCTGGCGGCGGCCCTGGCCCGCTCCGAGGCCGCCTCCGGCTCGTTGTGAGAGGCAACGCGCCTGCCTGATCCGGCCGTTGGCGGGAACGCGGTCAGCAGGAAGGAGGGCCGTCGCGATGACGACTCCCGTCAGACGCCTGCCCGGCTGGGCCAAGGCCTTGGCCGCGCTCGTGATAGTGCTCGCCGTGCTGTTCGCCGGGATCCGGCTGGCCGTACTGCCGGGCATCAAGGACCTGTTCGGCACGGAGACCCACGACCGTTCCGGACCCGCACTGCTGAAGTCCGTCCGGGACATGAGCCGTTACGACGCCGCGTCCGGCACCTTCCAGGTCGTCGTGGACCTGGAGAAGGACGCCAAGTTCCTGCCGGACGCGATCCGCGGCACCCGCACCCTCTACGTCGGCGCGGGCACCGTGGACGCCTACGTCGACCTCGGCCGGATCGGCGAGAACGACGTCACGGTCAACGGCGACCGTACGTCCGCCACGCTCCGGCTGCCGCACGCAACACTCGGCACTCCCGCCCTCGACCCCCGTCACTCCTACGCCGTGTCCAAGCAGCGCGGGCTGCTGGACCGGCTCGGCGACCTGTTCTCGGACAATCCCAACAGCGAGCAGGCCGTGCAGAAACTCGCCGTCCGGCACATCGGCGACGCGGCCAGGAGCAGCGGGCTGACCGCCCGCGCCGAGCACAACACCACCGGCATGCTCCAGGGCCTGCTGCGCTCCCTCGGCTTCCAGGAGGTGCGCATCTCCTACCGCGGCTGACCGGCCGGGTCAGCCGCCCGGTACGCCCGGCCGGGCGCGGCCGTCCGGCGCGGGCGGGTCACGGCGAGAGCGGTGCGGGACACCGTCGGCAGGGCGGGGCGGCCCCCAGCAGCACGCCGTGCGCGGTCCGGTGGACGGAGGCGTGGGCGCCGCCTGACCCGCCTCGCCCAGGTGTGCGGCGATGTGTCCGGCAGCCGCTGGAGGCCATCCCGGCTCACTCCGGACGCGGGCGCGCCCGGAGTGAGCCGGGAGCGTGAACGGATCCCGCGGGTGGGTGCCGGGCGGCGGCATCCCGGGGCGAGGCGCGGGTAAGCGGCTTACGGAACGCGGAGGTTGACGACTGGAGGACCCGATGGCCCGAACCGCCCTGCGCCTGCCCGCGGTGCTGCGTACCGCGAGGAAGCGGCCCGAGGCCGAGGAACCCCGTCCACCGGCCGTACGGCGGCACGCGCTGCCGTTGCCCGTCCGGCTGCTGGCGGTCCTGGTCGCGTTCGCCTTCATGGTGGCGTTCGCCGTCGTACTGGCCCGGATCACTCTCCAGCCGTCCCCTGCGTCGGTGTCCCTGACGCACAGCAACCTGCACCCGGGCAGCTCCCTGAGGGCCTATCTGGAGCATGCGCCGGTACGGGACGCGCTCCGGCAGCTCGGCGGGAACGTGCTGCTCGGCGTGCCGTTCGGGGTGCTGGTGCCGGTCCTCGCGCCGCGCGCCCGGGGGATGCTGCACGTCCTCGTGCTGACCGCGCTGGTGATGCTGATGGTGGAGCTGGTGCAGGGGGCGCTGGTCACCGGGCGGGCCTTCGACATCGACGACGTCATCCTCAACACGACCGGGGCGCTGCTCGGTTGGCTGATCCTGGGGCGGCGGCTCGGTCGCGGGGTGCACCGGCGGGTGCCCGAGCCCTCGGCGGAGTGAGGGCGGGCAACAGGTCCGTACCAGAGTATTGACGGGCCCTTATCTCACTTCTTAAATCAAGAGGCATCGCATTCGCTCCCCCCACACCGAACGGAGAGCCATGGCCTCCCCGCGTCTGCTCCGCAGATGTCTCCTCGCCGCCCTGTCCGCCGCGCTGATCGGCTCCGCCGCCGTCGGCCCCGCGCGGGCGCAGACCACCGCCCCCGCGGCAGCGGCCGCCACCACCTTCTCGGACACCTTCGACGGGCCCGCGGGTGCCGCGGTCGACTCCTCGAAGTGGACCCTGGAGACCGGTGACAACGTCAACAACCACGAACGGCAGTACTACACGTCGGGCACGAAGAACGCCGCCCTGGACGGCCAGGGCCACCTGGTGATCACGGCCCGGAAAGAGAACCCGGCCGGCTACCAGTGCTGGTACGGCAGCTGCCAGTACACCTCGGCCCGGCTGAACACCGCCGGCAAGTTCCAGGCCACCTACGGCCATGTCGAGGCCCGGATGAAGATCCCGCGCGGGCAGGGCATGTGGCCCGCGTTCTGGATGCTCGGCACGCCGGTCAACTGGCCGGACTCGGGCGAGATCGACGTGATGGAGAACGTCGGCTTCGAACCCTCTACCGTGCACGGCACCATCCACGGCCCCGGCTACTCCGGGTCGGGCGGCATAGGCGCCGGCTACACCCTGCCGAACGGGCAGGCCTTCGCGGACGCCTTCCACACCTTCGCCGTCGACTGGGCGCCCGGGTCGATCACCTGGTCGGTGGACGGCACCGTCTACGAGCGGCGCACCCCCGCCGACCTGGGCGGGAAGACCTGGGTGTACGACAACAAGCCGTTCTTCCTGATCCTGAACCTCGCGGTCGGCGGCTACTGGCCCGGCGACCCCGACGCCTCCACCCAGTTCCCGCAGCAGCTCCTGGTGGACTCGGTGTCGGTGACGACCGCGAACAGCCCCTCCGGTGTGCCGGTCCGGGGCCTCGCCGGCAAGTGCGCCGACGTCGCCGGCGCCAACAGCGCCAACGGCACGCCGGTCCAGCTCTACGACTGCAACGGCAGCCCCGCACAGCAGTGGACCGTCGGCTCGGACGGCACGCTCCGGGCGCTCGGCAAGTGCCTGGACGTGACGGGCGGCGGCACGGGCGACGGCACGGCCGTCCAGCTGTGGGACTGCAACGGCACCCCGGCGCAGCGGTGGACCGTCACCGCGGCGCACGACATCGTCAACCCGCAGGCGGACAAGTGCCTCGACGTCACCGGGAACAACTCGGCCAACGGCACCCGGCTCCAGCTGTGGACGTGCTCGGGCGGCGCCAACCAGAAGTGGACGGTCGGCTGAGCCGTCCGCTCAGTGCACTCGCCAGGTGTACTTGTCGCCGCCCACGAAGCGGACCACGTCCGGGTCGTCCAGATCGTGGATGGGAAGGCCGTGGGCGGCGGCGGCCTCCAGCACGTCCGTGACGGTCCGCGCCTCGCCGATCACCTCACCGTCGATCTCCATGATCCTGAACGGCGGCTCGCCCGGCCTGCCCGGGCACACGCCGAGGACCAGGATCCGCGGACGGGACATATGGGGAACTGCTTGTTCGGTCATGCCATCGAGGGTAGAACGCAACCCGCCCGGGCGGGTCATCCGCCGGAGCCCTCCAGAAGATCGAGAACCGCCTTCTCGACGGGCCCCTGCGTGGCCGGACGCCCGAAGTCCCCGTGCTCACCCAGCCGGGTGAGCGCGGGGGCGATGGTCACCCCCTGTTCGAACAGCTCGAAGACCTTCGGGTCGATGTACGACGCCCGGCACACCGCCGGGGTGTTGCCCAGGTAGTGGCTGACCTCGCGGACGGCCCGGGCGATCTGCCGGCGCCGGGCCGCCTCGGTGGCACGGGCGTGGCGTGTGGTCACGGCGACCGCGACGGAGGCCAGCACGGTGGCGTGCCAGGTGCGGAAGTCCTTGGCGGTGACGTCGGTGCCGGTCAGCCCGCGCAGCGCCGCGTTGAGGTCGTCGCCGTGCAGGTCGTGCCAGGCGCCGCCCTCGTGGAAGGCGAGGAAGCGGTCGCCGCCGCCCGGGCGGCGCAGCAGCGCGAGGGCGACGGTGCGCACCTGGTCGTCGACGAGGGCGCGCACCATCTCGACGCCGCCCTTCGCCGGGAAGTTGAAGGTGATCTCGCCCCGTCCGCAGGCGACGTGCTCGCGGAGCATGGTCGTCAGGCCGTAGGTCTCACTGGTGCGGGTGTGCCGGTCGCTGCCGATGCGGAAGAAGCCCAGGTCGAGCAGGCGGACCGCGCAGGCGGTCACCCGGGCACGGCTCAGCCCGCGCCCGGCCAGGTCCAGGGCCACCTTGGCGCGCAGCTCGGGCAGGGCCCGCGCGACCTGCCGTACGTGCTCGTGCTTGGCGCGGTCCTGCTCCGCGCGGAACTGCTCGTGGTACAGATACTGGCGGCGCCCGGCCGCGTCGGTGCCGACGGCCTGGAGGTGGCCGTTGGGCCAGGGGCAGATCCACACGTCACGCCAGGCGGGCGGAATGGTCAGGGCGCGGACGCGGGCGAGCTGTCCGGGATCGGTGAGGCGCTCGCCGGTGCAGTCGACGTAGCGGAAGCCCCGGCCGCAGCGGATGCGCCGGTAGCCGGGGCCGTCGCAGGAACTGGTCCGCAGTCTCATCGGCGTCTCAGGGCCGGCGCCAGTCGTCGCTGGTCAGGTGCGAGCCGGCCTGGGGGCCCATGCGCAGCATGCCGCCGTCCACGCTCCAGGAGGCGCCGGTGACGTAGGAGGCGTCCGGGCTCGCCAGGAAGGCGATGACCGCGGCGACCTCACGGGCGTCACCGGGCCGGCCGAGCGGGACGCCGGGGCGGCTCACGGTGTGCACGTCGGTGTCCTCCTGGCCGGTCATCGGGGTGGCGATCTCGCCCGGCGCGACCGCGTTCACGGTGATGCCGTACTCGGCCAGCTCCAGGGCCATCACCTGGGTGAGCAGGCCGAGGCCGCCCTTGGCCGCGCAATACGGGGCCGCACCGACCCGGGGCTGGTGCTCGTGGACGGAGGTGACGTTGACGATCCGGCCGCCGTCGCCCTGCCGGATCATGCGCCGGGCGGCCCGCTGCCCGAGCAGGAACGGGCCGACGAGGTCGACGTCCAGGACCCGGCGCACCTCCGCCGGGTCCAGGTCGAGGAAGGGGGTCATGGTGCCCGTACCGGCGTTGTTGACCAGCACGTCGACGCGGCCCAGCTCCTCGCAGAGCCCGTCCACGGTGTCGGCGGCCTCGGGCGGCCGGGTGAGATCGAGCCGGCCGACGACGGCCCGGCGGCCGTGCGCGCGGATCTCCCGAGCGGTCTCCTCGGCGCCCTTCTCGTCGGAGTGCCAGGTGAAAGCGACGTCCAGGCCGGCCTCGGCCAGCCGTACGGCGGTGGCGCGGCCGATGCCGCTGTCCGCGCCGGTGACGACCGCCGTGCGGCGTGATGCGGCTGGGCTGGGCATGACGGCCTCCTCGCATACGGGTGATCACCGCAGTACCCGGGGCCGGTGCGGGCAAACCGGTGCCGGGCGTGCACCGCGGCGGGCGGGCGTGGGGCGTGTCGTGCGGTTCGCCGCGCCCCCGCGGGGTGCCCGATGTGAACCTGGTGTGCATGGAACCCGTCGCCGCACTGGACCGGATCGCCTTCCTGCTGGAGCGGTCCCTCGCGCCCACCTACCGGGTACGGGCCTTCCGCACCGCCGCCCGGGTGCTCGCCGCGCTGCCCGGGGAGGAGGTGGCCCGGCGGGCGGCGGGCGGGACCCTGGAGACCCTGAAGGGCGTCGGGCCGAAGACCGCCCAGGTGGTGCGGGAGGCGCTGGCCGGTGAGGTGCCCGGCTATCTGCGCACGCTGGAGGAGGAGGCCGGTGCCCCGGCCCCGGCGGACGGCCCCGGCGCCGCGCTGCGGGCCCTGATCCGCGGGGACTGCCACACGCACTCGGACTGGTCCGACGGGGGCAGCCCGATCGAGGAGATGGGGCGGGCGGCGGCCGGACTGGGACACGAGTGGACCGTGCTCACCGACCACTCGCCCCGGCTGACCGTGGCCCGCGGGCTGTCACCGGAGCGGCTGCGGGAGCAGCTGGAGGTGGTGGCGGGGCTGAACGCGCGCTGGGCGCCGTTCCGGCTGCTCACCGGCATCGAGTGCGACATCCTGGAGGACGGCTCGCTGGACCAGGAGCCGGAGCTGCTGGAGCGGCTCGACGTGGTCGTGGTGTCGGTCCACTCCAAGCTGCGGATGGACGCCCGGTCGATGACGCGCCGGATGGTGGCCGCCGTCCGCAGTCCGCACGCCGATGTCCTCGGGCACTGCACCGGGCGCCTGGTGACGGGCCGGGGGCGGCCGGAGTCGGAGTTCGACGCGGCGGAGGTGTTCGCCGCGTGCGCCGAGTCCGGCACGGCCGTGGAGATCAACAGCCGTCCGGAGCGCCTGGACCCGCCCCGGCGGCTGCTGCGCGCGGCGGTCGGGGCGGGCGTGCTGTTCGCGGTGGACACCGACGCCCACGCACCCGGCCAGCTGGACTGGCAGATCCTCGGCTGCGCCCGGGCCGAGGAGTGCGGGGTGCCGCCCGAGCGGGTGGTGACGACCTGGACGGCCGGGGAACTGCTGGGCTGGACGCGCGAAGGACGGCTGCCGGCACGCGTGGCCGGGGCCGGGCGTGGTACCCGGCCGGAGAGCTGAAGAGGAAAGGACCCCCATGGACCGCGCCGCCGTGTTCGACGTCGACGGAACCCTCGTCGACACCAATCACCTGCATGTCGTGACCTGGTGGGAGGCGTTCCGGCAGGCGGGTCACGACGTGCCCATGCACGCCGTGCACCGGGCCGTCGGGCTGGGTTCCGAGGACCTGGTCGCCCATCTGCTCGGTGACGACCGGGACAAGAAGCAGGACTCGGCGCTGAGCGCCGCGCACAAGGCGCTGTACGGCCAGTACTTCGACCGGCTGCCCGCCCTGCCGGGGGCCGCCGATCTGCTGCGGCGGCTGCGCGGGGACGGCTGGACGGTGGTCCTCGCCACCTCGGCGAGCGGTGCCGAGCTGGGCGCGCTGCGCCGGGCGATCGGCGCGGACGACGCCATCACGGACACGGCGAGCGCCGACGACGTACGGGAGGGCAAGCCGGCCGCGGAGCCGGTGGAGCACGCGCTGGAGCTGGCCGGGGTCCCGGCCTCGCGGGCGGTGTTCGTCGGGGACACCGTCTGGGACATGCAGGCGGGCAGCAAGGCCGGCGTCCGCTGTGTGGGGGTGCTGTGCGGGGGGCTCCCCCGGGCCGACCTGGAGGAGGCGGGCGCCGAGGCCGTGTACGCCGACCCGGCCGACCTGCTGGACCGCCTGGCGGAGAGCCCGTTCGGCGGGGAGTGACGCAGGTCATGCCGGCCGGGTGGAACACCGCGAGGTGGTTGCCCGTTGAACCATCCGTGGGTGTGGACGGGACAGTGTCCCCGGGCCTCACCTTCTGCCCACAGGGACGATCGTCCGGCTGAAGCCCTGTGGAGCGTCTCGCCGCGAGGCGACCGCCGTCCGCACCCACCTCCGACCGCCCCGGCCGTGATTCCCCCGTCACGGCCGGGGCTTCTCTGTGTCCGGCAGCCTGCCCGGCGGCCCCTTCACCGGCCGGTGGAGCCCGCCGCGGCCGCTACGGCCGTCCGCCCGGGCACGGCCCCGAGGAACTCCCGCAGGTCCGCCGTGAGCAGCTCCGCGTGCGTGGTGAACAGGCCGTGGCCGCCGTTCTCGTAGACCTTCAGCGTGCCGTCCGGCACCAGGCGTGCCGCACGCTCCCCGGTGAGGGCCACCGGCGCCGAGGTGTCGTGGGTGCCGTGCACGACGAGCACCGGGACCCCGACCGTGGGCAGCTCCGCGGTGAGATCCAGGCCGGCGACCACGGCCCGGACGCCGTTCGAGGCGCGCGGCGTCGCGGTGAGACAGCGGTCGATCAGATGGCGGACGTACTCCGGCGACACCTCGTTGCCGGGCCGGTGCACGGCGAAGAAGTCGTCGGCCGAAGCGGCGAAGTACGCCGCCCGGTCACGCCGGAACACCTCGTCGTCGGCCTGGACGACCGCCGGGTCAAGGCCTTCCGGCAGGCCCGGCGAGCGGACCAGGCCCGGGGTGACCCCGGCGACCAGCGCGGCACGGGCCACCCGCGCCGTACCGTGCCGGGTCAGGCAGCGGACCACCTCGGCGGTGCCGACCGAGTGCCCGATCAGCGTGACCTCGCGCAGGTCCAGCTGGTCCAGCAGGCCGTGCAGGTCGTCGGCGAGGGTGTCCAGGTCGTGCCCCGTCCAGGTGTCCTCCGACCGGCCGTGGCCCCGGCGGTCCAGGCCGACGCAGCGGTAGCCGGCCTCCGCGAGCGGCAGCATCTGGTGCTCCCACATGTCGTGGCCGAGGTAAGCGCTGGCGACGAAGACGGCGACGGGCCCGGTGGCGGGACCGTGGTCGGCGTAGTGCAGACGGGCGCCGTCGACGGGGCTCGCGAAGTACGGCATGGGGGCCTCCTGGGCTTCCGGTACGGATCCGGCGGCGGGACGGGACGTCCGCCGTGCTCGGTGATCCGATGGTTCCGCGGAAGGGGCCGCGCGGTCGATTACCCGTGACGTCATGCCGCGTGTGCGGGCACGGTGCCCGGGTACCCGGCCGCTCGTCCCAGCCCCCGCCGTGACGACGAGAGGAGCCGAAGGTGAGCAGCTCAGTGGGCAGCAGGGTCGTCGTGACCGGCGCCACCGGCAACGTCGGGACGAGTGTCGTGCGTCTGCTCTCGGAGGATCCCGCCGTCAAGTCGGTGCGGGGACTGGCCCGGCGGACGCCCGAGTGGTCGCCCGCGAAGACCGAGTGGTCCGCCGTCGACCTGGCCTCGGACCGGGCGAACCTCGCGGAGCGCCTGGAGGGCGCCGACGCCGTGATCCATCTGGCCTGGGCGTTCCAGCCGACCCACGATCCGGCCACCACCTGGCGGACCAACGTGCTCGGCAGCATCCGGGTGTTCGAGGCGGTCGCCGCGGCCCGGGTGCCGGTGCTGGTGCACGCCTCCTCCGTCGGGGCGTACTCGCCGGGGCCGAAGGACCGTGCGGTGGACGAGACCTGGCCCACACACGGCTGGCCGGACGCCGCGTACTGCCGGGAGAAGGCCTACCTGGAGCGCACCCTGGACGTGTTCGAGCGCGACCACCCCGAGGTGCGGGTGGTCCGCATGCGGCCCGCGTTCCTGTTCAAGTGGGAGTCGGCGAGCGAGCAGCGGCGGATCTTCGGCGGGCGGTTCCTGCCCGGGCCGCTGCTCCGGCCGGAACTGCTGCCGTTCCTGCCGGACGTCCCCGGCCTGCGGGTGCAGGCCCTTCACACGGACGACGCCGCCGAGGCCTACCGGCTCGCGGTGCACACGGACACCGCCCGCGGCCCCTTCAACCTGGCCGCCGATCCCCCGCTGGACGCGGGCGTGCTCGCCGAGCTGCTCGGCTCACGGCCGGTGCGGCTGCCGCGTACGGCGGTCCGGTCGGCCATCGCCGCCGCGTGGGGACTGCATCTGCTGCCCGCCTCACCGCACCTGTTCGACGCCGTGCTGCGGCTGCCGATGATGGACAGCGGCCGGGCACGCACCGAGCTGGGCTGGCAGCCGCGGTACACGGCGACCGAGGTCCTCCAGGAGTTCCTGGACGGCCTCCGGAAGGGCGGCGGCATGGAGACCGAGCCGATGCGGGGACGCAAGGTCGGCTGAGCACATCACCGAGACCCACAGTTCGAGCCGAAGAGGAGCGGAGAGAACCATGGCGGTGCAGGAACCCGGTGCCACGTCCGGAGCCGAGGAGCGGCCGGTGCCCAGGGACATGCCCGATCAGCAGGCCGGTCCCGGCGAGGACCTGCTGGACGCGCCCGACGAGGACGCCGTGCCGGACGAAGGAGCCGTGCCGGACACCGACGAAGCCGGCAGCGGCCCGCAGGGCGCGCCCCGGCAGGACACGGTGCACCAGGAACATCCCGGGGCACAGGAACCGACGGACTGAGATCACCGTACGGGCCCGGCCTCCGTACAGGTCCGCGTGCGGGGGCCGGCTCAGCGGGGGGCGCGTTCCTGGAGGGCGGTGCGCCAGGCGGGCAGCCGGGCCTCGCCGGCCGGTTCCGGGCGCCGTCCGCCGCTGGCGAAGAACCCGGCCAGCGGCAGGATCGCGGCGCCGACCGTCACCGCGTCGGGCCCCAGCCTGCCGAGGTCGATGGTCACCTTGTCGGCCGGGTGCCGCAGGGCGTACGTCGCCGCGTGCCGGCGTACGGCGGGCAGGAAGCGGGTGCCGAGCTGGAGCCCGGCCCAGCCGCCGATGAGGATGCGCTCGGGCTGGAAGAGGTTGATCAGGTCGGAGAGGCCGGCGCCGAGGTATTCGGCGGTCTCCTCCAGGACGGCCAGCGCGACCGGGTCCGCCGCCTCGCCCTCGGCCGGGTAGGCGGCGGCGAGCATCGCGGTGAGCGCGGTCTCCTCGTCGGTGTCCGCCGGCGGCCGGCCGCCCTCCTCCCGCCAGCGGGCGAGCAGCGACTCGGCGCCCGCGTACGCCTCCAGGCAGCCGGGCGCGCCGCAGCGGCAGCGGCGCCCGCGCACCCGCACCGTCAGATGACCCCACTCCAGGGCCCGCCCGTGCTCCGCCTCGGGAGTGACCAGGCAGGCGCCGACGCCGGAACCGAACAGCACGACCACGGCGTTGCGGGCCCCGCGGCCGGCCCCGAACCACATCTCCGCCTGGCCGAGGGTCTTGGCGCCGTTGTCGATGAAGTACGGCACCTCCTCGGGAAGGGGTGAGGCCGAGCGGAGCAGCCGCTCCAGCGGGACGGCGTCCCAGCCGATGGTCTGCCCGTGGACCACGGCACCCCGGTCCGGGGAACGCTCGACGATGCCGGGGACGCCGACGCCGACACCGAGCAGCCGGTCGGGATCGGCCTGCGGGGCGGTGAGGACCTCGGCGACGCCGTCGCGGATATGGCCGGCGATGACGTCGACGTCGTAACCCTGCGGGGTCAACGGCCGCTCCGTGCGGGCGAGTTCGGTGAGGGCGAGGTCGAACAGCTCCACGCGGACGCGGGTCTCGCCGACATCGACGCCGATCATCTGGCCACTGTGCGGGGCGACACGCAGCAGGGTGCGGGGCCGGCCGCCGTCGGAGTCGACACTGCCGGCCTCCTCGACCAGGCCGTCGGCGACCAGGTCCGCGACCACGTTGCTCACCGAGCCGGAACTCAGCCCGGTGGCGGGACCCAGTTCGAAGCGGCTGAGCGGGCCGTCGAAATACAGCCGTTGCAGCACCGCCGTGCGGTTGCCGCGCCGGAGATCACGTACCGTGCGTCCGTTCCGCCCCGCCATGTGGTTCCTTCCCATCCCCTGCCCGACCTGCAACATACCTCCCGGCCAGCACCGGACGCGACTTCACACGAACCCTTATTTCAAACTATGAGCGAAGCGGGTGCCCGGGCGTGCGGCGCCCGGGTTCGGGGGCTCAGGGGGGCGGACCGGCCCCGGGGCGGGGGGCGCCAGGCCTTCCGGGACTCAAGGCGTTCGACCGGCAGGGGCGGGGAGCGCCAGGCCTTCCGGGACTCAAGGCGTTCGACCGGCAGGGGCGGGGGGCGCCAGGCCTTCCGGGACTCAAGGCATTCGACCGGCAGGGGCGGGGGGCGCCAGGCCTTCCGGGACTCAAGGCATTCGACCGGCAGGGGCGGGGGGGCGCCAGGCCTTCCGGGACTCAAGGGGTTCGACCGGCAGGGGCGGGAGCCAGGACGCCCGGGGGGCGGGCGGGGGCCGGGAGCATAGGCGGCCCGGGTCGGCGGGGATCGGGGGTTCGGCGGGATCGCAGGTTCGCCGGGATCGCAGGTTCGCCGGGACCTGGAGTCCGGTGGGAACGCAGGCTCAGCGGAGCCGGGAGGCTCGGCAAGGCCGCAGGTTCCGCTGAGCCGTGCAGCTCGGCGCAGCCGCAGGCCCGGCGAGGGCACCGATGCGGGTCGGATCGGCCGGATGGCGGGTGCGGCGACTTCGCAGGATCGGGGAGGCCGCGGGCTCGGCGGACGTGCGGGCTCGGGAGGTCCGGCCGAATCGGCTCAATCGCGGCTCGGCGGAGCCGGGTTGGCTCGGCGGAGCCGGGTTGGCTCGGCGGAGCCGGATTGGCTCGGCAGAGCCGGATTGGCTCGGCGGAGCCGGGTTGGCTCGGCAGAGCCGGATTGGCTCGGCGGAGCCGGGTTGGCTCGGCAGATGTCCTGTGGCCGTGAACCCGGTCGTTCCGTCATCCAACCCAGTCGACGCCGACAACGCCGCCGGCGTCGCCCCGGCACACCGGCTGAGCGGGGTTGCCGATGCCGCTTCTCGACATGCGCTGGGCCGCAAGAGGCCACTTGGACAGGGAAATCGCAACTTCGACATGGCTCGCAGAGGCAGCTACCTTCAACTGGCCTTCGGTGGTCGCCCACGGTCGCGCAGGGGTTGCTTCAGGCTGGGCCACCCGCGACGGGATGAGTCGGTCACGCCCCACGAACCCTCGCCCCCATGCGTAGGCCACCGAACCGGGTCCACGCCAGGCAGCCCCGACCAGGGAGAGACGCATGCCCCATCTTGCTCTGTACACATTCGGCGTCCTGAAGTCGCCTCTCGCCGATCCCGCACCTCTCACGCGGGAGTTCCACCGAAGCGGTGAGGCCGTCTACCGGGAGATCGGCCAGCACCCCGGATACCTCGCTCGCGCTGAAGCGGCAGACCGCAGCCGGGGCATGTTCGACTCGGACTGGGGTGAATGGGGAGAGTTCGCCGTACCGACCTGGTACGGCAAGGGCCATACGTTGGAGACCACGGCCCTGGCCGCGACCCTCTCGCTCTGGACCGATCTGCGCCCCGCCTTCGACGCCATCTACACCGGTCTGCACCGTGCGGCGCTGAACAGGCGTTACGACTGGTTCGAGAGGACGGGACACCCGGGTTACGTGATCTGGTGGGTCTCCGACGGCGTGATACCCACCTGGCAGGACGGGGTTGCCAGGCTGGAGCACATCCACGACCACGGCTCCGCGCCGCACGCCTTCAGCTTCCACCACTCGTTCGCCCCGGACGGAACTCCCACCGGGATCACAGGCATCGGGCCGAAGAGCGACCAGGTTCGCTGACAAGGAACCTGAACGATTGGATTCGTTGCGACCGCCTCGGGAGCGCCCCGGTGGTTAGGGGCGCTCCCCGGCACCCCGGGGTTCAGCCGGCCACGTACACGTCCTCGACGTAACGCCCGTCCGCCACCAGGCTGTCCAGCCACCGTTCGGCCGCCGTCGCGTCGGCGCCGGGGGTGCGTTCCCGGTACAGGGTGCGGAAGGCCTCGCGGACGCCGGGGGCCATCCGGGCGCCGTCGCCGCAGACGTACACCCGGGCGCCCGCACAGAGCAGTGCCCAGACCTCGTCGGCCTCGGCGGCGACGCGGTGCTGGACGAAGGCCGCGCCGTTCTCGGGGGCGGCGCTGAAGGCGGGGCGCAGGGAGACGGCGCCGGCGGCCTCGGCGGCCCGCAGTTCACCGGCGTGCAGGAAGTCGGCGTCGGGGGCGTCGCACCCGAAGTAGAGCAACGCCGGGGGCAGTTCGGTCCCGGCGCGGCGCGCTGCCAGGCGGTCGGCGACGACGCCGCGGAACGGGGCGAGTCCGGTGCCCGCGGCGATCAGCACGGCCGGTGCCGAGCCGTGGACCCGGAACGCCTCGCGGCAGGGCTGGACGCGGGCGTACACGGTGTCGCCGGGCCGCAGGGAGGCGAGGTGGTGGGAGCAGGTGCCCCGGTAACGGTCCCGGCCGGGAAGGGTCGCCCCGTCCGCACGTGGCCGGGAGCGGCCGCGGGCGGGGGCGTCCAGGACGGAGACCATGAGGTCCGCGTGGCGGGGGTCGGCCGCGGGGGCGGAGGAGATGGAGTAGGTGCGCGGGCGCAGCGGGGGCAGCAGGTCGAGCAGGAGCGGCCAGTCGACGGCACCGCGCAGGGCGGGGTGGTCCTCGGCGAGTTCCACGAGGGTCCGCGGGTCGTCACCGGGCAGCACGGCGAGGGCGGCCCGCTCGGGCGGGCAGGGGTTGGCCCCGGCGAGCAAAGCCAGCTGGGTGGCCGTGGGCCGGGTCTGCAACTCGACGTGGTGGGTGAGAAGTTGCCGTACGGTCAGCGGCCGGTCCAGGGCGAGGCCGCCCCCGCGCTCGGCTCCGCTCGGGCGGGTGGCCCGGATGTCGAGGACGGCGTCGGCGTCAAGGCCGAACGCGGCGACGGCCCGGTCCACCAGGCCGGGGGCGTTGGCGGGCAGCACGGTCAGGTGGTCGGCGGTGCGGTAGGTGACGCCCTCGGGCAGGGCGATGCGCAGGAACCGTTTGGTGCGCGGGTGTTCCGGCGCGGTGAGGTCGTAGGCCTCGGTGACGGTCATCGGGAGCAGTCCGTGCCGCTCGGCGAGGGCGTCGAGCGGGCCGCCGGTCAGGGTGCGGACCTCGTAGGCGTGGGCGGGCCGTTCGGCCGGGCCGGCCGTGGCACCGGGGTCGCCGTACTCCGTCAGCAGGGCGGTGCGCAGCCGGTCCGTGAACTCCCGTACGGCGCCGTTGAGATCGCCGGAGGCGTCGGCGGCGGCGCGGTCGGTCAGCCGGGTGGCACCGTGCTCGGCGAGGCGGGCGTCGACGCGGGTGGGGACCTGCTGGTAGGTGGCGGCCCAGTTGCGGTCGCCGACGCCGAGGACGGCGTAGGTGACGCCGGTCAGGTCGGGGGTGGCGTCGAGCCACGCGGTGAAGGCTCCGGCGTCGTCGGTGGGTTGGCCGTTGTAGGAGGCGGCGGTGATGACGACGGGCCGGTCCGTGGGCAGTGCGCCGGCGTACGCGTCCAGGGAGGCGACCTCGGTGGTGCAGCCGACGGCGGACGCCTCGCCGGCGAGCCGGGCGGCGAGGTCGCGGCAGGTGCCGTAGTTGCTGCCGTGCAGGAACAGGGCGCGGGTGCCGGGGCGAACCCGGGCCGGCAGGGTGTCCGGGGCCACGGTCCGGGCGGTCCGGGCGGGGACGGTGCCGGGCAGCGGGGCGTGGCGGCGGTCGGCGGGGGTGCGGGGGGTGAGCGTGAGGGTGAACCCCTCGGGCTTGAGGGTGAGGGTCTCCTTCACGTGGAGCCGGTAGCCGGCGTGGTCGTGGAGCCGGTAGCGGTGGACCAGCATGGCGAGCAGCATGGTCGCCTCGTGCAGGGCGAACTGCCGTCCGATGCAGGCGCGTTCGCCGGTGCCGAACGGTTTGAAGGCGTGCACCGGGCGGGCCGCCTCGGCCTCGGGGGTGAACCGCTCGGGGTCGAACCGCTCGGGGTTGTCGCCCCAGACGGGCTGGCGGTGCAGCATCGGGGTGAGCACGGTGACGGCCTGTCCGGCGCGCAGCGGGATCCGGCCGCCGAGCACGGTGTCCTCGCGGGCGTGCCGGCTGAACGCGGCGGCCGTCGGCCACAGCCTGAGCGCTTCGTTGAGGACCTGGCGGGTGTAGGTGAGCCGGCCGATGTCGTCGTACGTCGGCTCGGGGTCGGGTGTGTCGCCCCAGAGGGCGTCGGCCTCGCGCTGGACGAGCCGGAGGACGGCCGGGTGCTCGGCGAGGTGGTGGAGGGCGAAGGACATCGCGCCGGAGGTGGTCTCGTGGCCGGCGATCAGGAAGGTGATGACCTGGTTGCGGATGTTGGCCGGGTCCAGGGTGGTGCCGTCGGCGGGGTGCGGGGCGCTGAGCATCAGCCCGAGGAGGTCCTCGGCGCCGCTCTGGTCGGTGCCGGCGCGGGCGGCGATGACGTCGTCCACGACCCCGGCCAGGTAGCCGGCGTCCCGGCGGAAGGCGGCGTCGGCCGCCGTGTGGTCCTCGCCCGGGGTGCGGGCGAGCCGGGTCATGCTCCACTCCAGGCAGCGGACCATCGACTCCACGAAGGGGTGCGGCTCGGCCCGTTCGAAGGAGCCGAAGTCGTAGCCGAATCCGGCCAGTCCGATGGTGTCGAGGGTCATCCGGGTCATGTCGTCGGGGACGTCGACGGGCTGTCCGGCGCGTGCCGCCCGGTCCCAGGCGTCGATGAGCCGCCGGGCCACCTTCAGCATCACCGGGTGGTAGGTGCGCATCGAGCCGAGCGCGAAGGCGGGCATCAGGATGTCGTGCGCGCGGGCCCAGTTGGGTTCGTCGTTGTACGCCGTGAACAGGCCGTCGGCGGTGAACTCCCGTACGTTCTCCAGGGCGGGGCCGATGTGCTTGGCGAACCGGTCCTCGTCGGCGAGGTCGGCGACCAGGTCCGCGTCGGCGACGAACGTGACGTCGCGGCCGTGCAACCGGCGCACCAGCACCGGCCCGTGGATGCGCATCAGCTCCATGACCTGCTGGATCGGGGTGCGGCCGACGCCGGTCGCGCTGATGTCCACGACGGGGACGCCGGGCAGGGTGCCGGCCGGCTCGGGGTGCGGTGCGGTGGGGGGCATGACGCGGCAACTGCCTTTCAGGGAAGCGGACGTACTGCTTCCAGGGTGGTCGACCCAAGGGCCGCGCCCGTGCCACGGCACTACACGATCGTGCAGTGGAAAGCGTGCGCCGGGACTTGCGCGGGAGGGCCGGACAAGCCCGGGACGCCCGCTCCTGCGGCTCGCGTAGGTTGGCCGTCTCATCCGACACACAGCGACGGGGGTCAGCCCATGCGCAGCGACACCAGGATCCGCCTGATCGAGCCCACCGACGCCGCCCCGATCGCCGCGCACCGGGCGCGGGACTTCGAGGCTTTCCGGCCGTGGGAACCGGCCCAGCCGACCGAATTCTTCACCCCGGAGGGCCAGGCGAAGCGGATCGGGGCGCTGTTGGATGGACACCGAGCCGGTACGGCCTGGCCGGGCGTGGTCCTCGCCGACGACCAGGTGATCGGGCAGGTCACCGTCGGAGGCATCCTGCCGCAGCCGCATCTGCGCCGTGGCTCCGTCGGATACTGGATCGCGAGCGTCGCCCAGAACCAGGGGCACGCCGGGCGCGCCGTCGCACTCGCACTCCAGGTGATGACGGACGAACTCGGGTTGCACCGCGCCGAGGCATCCACCCATCTGGAGAATCTGCCGTCCCAGCGGGTGCTGCGCCGCAACGGGTTCAGCCCGTACGGTGTCGCGCACTCCTCGATCTTTCTCGACGGAAGCTGGCGGGACGGGCTGCTGTGGGAGCGGATTCTCGGCGACTGACTGATCGGCAGGCCCTGACGGAGGTCAGCTCGTCTTTCGCAGCGGATGCGGAGTCGTTCGAACTGGTGAAGCCGGGCGAAGGCGGCGGTAGAAGCACCTGCACAACCCGCGAGCCCGCCTGACTCCGACCACGAGAACGACAGCGCTTCGGCGGATCAGCGCCGTCGAGCGCGCTCAGTCGGACGATGTGACCGAGGACCACCTGCCGAACCACTGCTCGGCGCCATAGGCCTCGAACCGCTCCACCTCGATGAACCCCAGCTTCGCCGCGAGGCGCATCGAGCGGACGTTTGCGGTCTGGGTGGCAAGCACCACTGGTTCGCCGGGAAGCGCGCCGGCGAACCAGCCGAGTGCCGCAGCGCACGCCTCGGCGGCGTACCCGTGTCCCCACGCCCGCGGCAGGAACAGGTAGCCCAGTTCGACTTTCCCGGCAGCCTGACGAAGGTTCCCCGTGTCTTTGGTGAGCGTGATCTGGCCGATCATCGCCCCGTCGAGATCGACCATGAAACGGCCGGGGCGCCGGCTGGGTACCCGGGGCATCGCACGCTCGAGCTCGTCACGCGGTCGAGGGCCACCGAGATAGACGCCCACCTCTGGTGAGGCAAACAGCTCGATGACCGCCGCACGGTCCCGGGCCTCGGGCTCACGGAGCACGAGTCTCTCGGTCCTGATCGGAGCAGGCGGCCAGGCGATGGGTCCGAGCTCGGTCATGCCGGTCAGCTAATCAGCAGGCCTGGCAGCGATCAAGATTCACGGGACGCCGGACTCCGTCCGGTCCCGCAGCGCTGGGCCGTCACATCGGAGCAGCCCGCACTCACGCACCCCGGACACCCTGCCGTTCGCCGGTGCGGAGCGGGTGCGACGCTGATGGCCGTACCGTCGAGTTGCCCCTGACCTGCCTCTTCCTCTTTGATGGCGGGCGGCCGGCGGACCGGGAGGTGCGATGGAGGCGGGACGGGCCGACGCGGTGGTGTGGCGCAACCGCGCGCTGACCCTGTTCGACCGGGTGTCGCTCCCGGTGGCGGTGTGCGACGTGCACGGCCGTGTGGTGCTGGCGAACCCGGCGATGGCCGCGGAGTGCGGTACGACCCCGGGGCGGCTGCGCGGCCGGGAGGTGCTGGAGCTGTTCCGGCCGCAGGAGACCACCCAGGTGGAGCGGATCGCCGAGGCGCTGCGGCTGCGCCACCGCTCCCGCTACCAGGTGTCGGTGTGCTGGCGGGCGCCCGGCGGGGCCGAGCGGTGCGGTGAGCTGACCGCGGACCCGGTGAGCGACAGCGTGGCTGAGACACCGGCGCTGCTGGTGATGCTGCGGGCGCGGGGTGAGTGCCCCGCACCGGGGCCGACGGCCGGGCCGGTGGTCAGCACGGTGGAGCGGCGGGTGCTGGCGCTGCTGGCGAGCGGCGCCACCACCGCCCGCGCCGCCCGGGAACTGGGCCTGAGCAGGGACGGCGTCACCTATCACCTGCGCCGCCTGTCGGCACGGTGGGGCGCTGCCAACCGCACCGAACTGGTCGCCCGCGCCTACGCCTTGGGCGTGCTCGCCCCGGGAGTGTGGCCACCCGGGGCGGAGGCGGAGGCGGAGTAGGCGACGGGAACGGCGGCGGCAGCGGAAATCCATTGGCCCGCCGTCCCGGAGGCTGCCTACGCTGACCCGTGAACCTAGACCCCTTAGGTTCACCGCACCGAATCCGGAGGACTCCCCCATGCGACCCGTCACCGAGCCGGACATCCGCGACTCGTTCATCAACTGCTCCAAGGGGGAGGCCAAGCGGCTGGCGGTCCCGCGTGATCTCGGTGAACGGCCCTGGGCCGACCTGGACTTCCTCGGCTGGCGTGATCCCGGGGCCCCCGACCGCAGCTTTCTGGTGACCGAGCGAGACGGCCGGCTCATCGGCGTCACCCTGCGCTACCCCGCCTCGCAGCGCGGTTTCCTGCACCGCAGTATGTGCTCGCTGTGCCTGACCACGCATCCCGGCGGCGGGGTGTCGCTGATGACCGCGCGGAAGGCGGGGACGGCGGGCCGGGAGGGCAACTCGGTCGGGCTGTACATGTGCACGGACCTGGCGTGTCCGCTGTACGTGCGCGGCAAGAAGGTCCCGGATTCCGGCGCCCGGTTCGAGGAGAGCCTGACCGTGGAGGAACAGATCGCCCGTATGACGGGCAACCTGTCGGCGTTCCTCGACAAGCTGTACGCCTGACCCGGGCCGGAGGCCCCGAGTCTGCGTCCCACCACGGGAACGGGGCGAGGAAACCAGCGGCCTCTCGGGGTGGCCGGCTCCCGCGGCGTCAGGAGTGGCCGGCTCCCGCGGCCTCACGCGGTGGCCGACCGGCGGTGCCTCACGCGGGGCCTCACCCGGGGCCTCACGCGTTCGTCGACTCACGGGCGCGCCACCGGGCCGCCTCCACCCGGTGAAGATGGATCAGCACGTCGTGGCTGCGGGCGCGAGCGACGGCGGGGGGCGCCGGGACGCCCGGTGCCGATGCAGTGCGTCGGCCGGCCCGTCGTCAGCCACCCGCGCGCGGGGATCGGAGCGTACGCAGGTCGAGCAGGCCGGCCAGCCGGGTGCGCTGGGCGTACGGCGTCCGCAGGTACTGCTCGATGTTCCGGCCCGTCGGCACCGTGGGCCGCGGCCCCCGGTGAAGCGCGGCTGGACGTGCGGATGCCTGCCGCGGGTCGCCCGTGCCGTGCACCACGTAGTCGTCCAGGCGCCGTGCGGTGGTCCAGGGCGCCTCCAGGGCGAAGGTGCAAAAGCGGTTCTCCTCGACCAGATGGCGGAACACCCGGTTCTGGAGGGCGGAGAAGTCGTGGGAGCCGTGCGTGGCCTCGCCGAGCCCCCAGCACCC
Source organism: Streptomyces sp. NPDC006309 (assembly GCF_040613095.1). Taxonomy (NCBI): domain Bacteria; kingdom Bacillati; phylum Actinomycetota; class Actinomycetes; order Kitasatosporales; family Streptomycetaceae; genus Streptomyces; species Streptomyces sp. NPDC006309. Next base: position 131,079 of record NZ_JBEXRO010000016.1, read on the forward strand.
GGGCGTCACCGGCCATCCTGTCCAGGGCGCGCAGGTCACCGCCGGGGCCGCCCAGGGGCCGCCCTGTTCGAACGTGCCCAGCGGTGGGCGGCCCGGCCGAGGGCGGCGACCACCGGGCCCTGCGGGGAGGGTGTGGCGGAGGCCGCATGCGGTTCGGCCGCGGGACCGGCTCGTTCCTCACCCTGCTCACCGCCCTGACCACCGGCATGCCATGGGGTAGCCACCGTTCCGGAGGCCGGGCGAGCCCACGGCCGGGACCGTCCCGCAGGGGCGACGAGGGCCCGTGACCACACCTGAAACTTTGCGGTCATGAACGGTCGGTGAAACGATCATGTTCGATGTGCCCGATGAACGGGAACAGGCCAAGGGATGCTCGACGTACGGAAGTGGATCACAGGACTGCTGCGACTGGTGCGACGCCACCGGGAGCCGGTGGTCGTCCAGACGCTGCGGTCGGCGACGGCCGCGACGATCGCCTACGTCATCGCGCTCCGGCTGAGCCCCGAACCGGCCCCGCTCACCGCGCCGCTGACCGCCCTGCTGGTCGTCCAGGTGACCTTCTACGCCACCCTGACCAACGGCATCCGCCGGGTGAACGCGGTGGTCGCGGGCGTGCTGGTGGCCATCGCCTTCAGCGTGCTGGTCGGCCTGACCTGGTGGAGCCTGGCGCTGCTGATCGTGGCCGCGCTGGGCGTGGGACATCTGGTGCGCGTCGACGAGTACGTGGCCGAGGTGGCGATCAGCGCCATGCTGGTGCTCGGGGTGACCACGGTCGGCTTCACCGCGTGGGCGCGGATCGTGGAGACGCTGATCGGCGCGGTCGTCGGCACGGCCTGCAACCTGCTGCTGCCGCCGCCCGTCTGGGTGGACGAGGCCGGCCGGTCGATCGAGGACCTGGCGCGCCGGGTGCGGCAGCTGATGCTGCGCATGGGTGAGGAGGCCGCGGGCCGGACGCCCTGGGAGCAGGCGGCCGAGCGGCTGCACGAGGCACGCCGGCTCGACCACGACATCGTGCAGGTCGACGCGGCGCTGCGGCAGGCGGAGGACAGTCTGCGGCTCAATCCGCGCGTCAAGGAGGGGCTGCTGCACCGGGTGGTGCTGCGCACCGGTCTGGACACGCTGGAGATCTGCACGGTCGTGCTGCGGGTGCTGGCCCGCTCGTTCACCGACCTGGCGAAGGCCCGCGCGTCCGAGGAGCTGTTCCCGCCGCGGGTGGGAGCCACCGTGGAACAGCTGCTGTCGGAGATCGCCGACGCGGTGGTCAGTTTCGCCGTGCTGGTGACCACCCATCTGAGCGAGAACGCCGAGTCGGCGGAGAGCCGCCTGACCGCCGAGCTGCACACCGCGGCCGGCACCCGGGACCGGCTGGGCGAGCTGCTCCAGGAGGAGGTCCGCAAGGACTGGGAGCACTGGCAGCTGCTGGGCGCCGTACTGACCGAGACGACCCGCATCATCGACGAGCTGAACACCGAGCACCGCACCCGCCGGCTCCTGGAGGAGCTGGACCGGGTCTCCCGGGGGCAGCGGACCAGGCTGCCCCGGATGTCCCGGCTGCGCGAGCGGCTCGGGGTCCAGGAGGAGCTGTGGCGGAACCGCGCGGGGTTCAGCGAACGTTCTGGGTGAGAGGGCGCCGGACGGGCCGGCGCGCGGAGCGAGGGGCGGGCGCATGACCGGTTCAGGGGTCCGGATCGACGGGAACACCGTACGGCTGCCGGGCGGGGTCGCGGTGCGGTTCGTGCGCACGCTGCGGCTGCCGGAGACGGGCACGCATCCGCTGCCGCCGGGGCTGGGCGAGTTCCCCGTCCGGCGGGTGGCCGACTACGCCGACCGGGTGCCGGAGGAGTGGCGGACGCGCGGGGGCGTGATGCTGCCGGTGTATCTGCGGGAGGCGATGTGGCTGAGTTTCGCCGGTACGACGGAACCGGCCGCCCTCCAGGTCGGCGCGGGCAAGGTGTGCGCGGTGTCCGGGGAGCGGTGGAGCGACCGGCTGGTCCGGCGCCCGCAGAACTACCTGGTGCTGCCACGCCAGCCCTGGCTGGACGGCATCAACTCCGGCAAGGGCACCGTCCGCCAGTTCGTGGCCGTGCCCCTCGGGCTGGGCGCGACGGTCGAGGGCCAGGTCACCGGCGAGGAGGTGTGGGGCGGCATCCAGCTCCGGTCGTTCCCGCTCCGCGACGACGTCCTCGCGCAGTGGCGGCGCCGGGAGGAGCGGGAACGGCTGGAGCGGGAGCGGACGGTCGGCGGGCCCGGCGGGTACGGCGGCTTCGGCGTGACCGGCGGGTACGGCGCGGCCCCGCCGCCCATGGTGGGGGGAGCCCCCGGGGCGGCGGGCCCGATGATGGCGTCCGCGCCGGGGAGTGCCGTGCCGCCGGGCGGTGCCGTACCGCCGGCTCCGGGCGCCGCCCCGCGGCGCGCCGCGGCCATGGGTCTGGGCGTCGGCGGTTCGATGCGGCAGGAGGTCTACCAGGACGACCGGCCGCTCACGGACTGGTCCGAGGAGCCGGCCGGGCGGGTGTTCGTGCATCTGGTCACGCCCCCGGAATGGCGCCGGATCACCGGTGAGGCGCCGCCGCCGTCACCGGTGGACCGGGCGGCGTACACGCGGGCGGGCCTGCCCTGGTACGACTACTACGACGCGGACGCCGAGGACCTCGCCCCCACGGACACCCTGGGGGCGGTGAAGCCGGTCGGCGACTGGCTCGGCACCGATCCGGACCCGTGGCAGCCCCCGTCCCCCGGCCAGGTGACCCCCCTGAAGGACGCCCCGGGCAAGCCGGTGGAGGACGGCGAGTGGTGACCGCCGGGCGCCGGCTGTGGGGCAGCGGCCGGGCCGTCCCCACAACCGGCACCCGCGTTGCATATGACGCAACACCTGTTGCCGGGCTTGCCCTTGAGGGCGGGCGCGGGCCAAGGTGGCTGTCACGAGCGGGGCGACCGACGACCTGAGGTGCGGCATGGACACGGAGGCACGGGCGGCACGACGGGGTTCCCCCCTGGTCCGGGACGGCGCGGAGCGCCGTGGCGGCTGGAGCAGGCGTCGGTTCGTCGGGGCCGTGGCGGGCACGGCGGCCGTGGTGGCGGTGCCCTCCCCGGCGGCGCCGCCGGCGGACGACCGGACCGCCGCCCACCAGCGGGCCGCCGCCGCGGCGCCCCGCGAACCGTCCGGCCCGCGCCCGCTGTACGTGGGCACCTACACCTCCGCCGAGGGCGGTGGCGGTGGCACCGGCATCGCCCTCGCGTCGTACGACCCGGAGTCGGGCCGGATCACCGGCTCGGGCACGCTCACCGGGGTCCCCGACCCGTCGTACCTCGCCGTGCACCCGGACGGCCGCACGCTGTACGCGGTGGACGAGCGGCAGGACGGCGGCGTCACGGCCGTACGCCTCCAGGACCGGCAGGTGCTCGGCACCCGGAGCACGGGCGGCGCGGGCCCCTGCCATCTGTCGGTGCATCCCACCGGCCGCTGGCTGCTCAGCGCCGACTACGGTTCGGGGAGTGTGGCCGTACACCCGGTCGACGCCTCGGGCGCCCTGGGCGGGCGGACCGCTCTGGTCACGCACTCCTCCCCGCAGCCGGGCCCCGGCCAGACGGGCCCGCACGCGCACCAGTTCCTCACGAGTCCGGACGGCGGGCACGTCCTCGCCGTCGACCTCGGCACCGACACCGTCTACACCTACCGCCTCGACCTGGCGAGGGGCACGCTCACGGAGGTGGCGCAGGCGCACACCCGGCCCGGCGCGGGGCCGCGCCACCTGACGTTCCACCCCGGCGGCCGGTACGCCTACCTGGCCAACGAGGTGGACGACACGATCGCCGTGTGCGCCTACGACCCGGGGTCGGGCCGGCTGAGCGTCGGCGAGCCGCAGCCGACGGGCGCCGACGGCGGCACCAACTACCCGGCGCAGATCCTGGTGACGGCGAACGGCCGGTACGCGTTCCTCGCCAACCGTGGCCACAACAGCCTCGCCCGGTACGCCGTCGAGGACGACGGGGCCCGGCTGCGGCTGCTCGGCACGGTGCCGGTGGGCGGGGACTTCCCCCGGCAGATCGCGTTCTCCCCGGACGGCCGGCTGCTGTTCGCGGCGAACCAGCGCTCCGGCACGGTCACCGTCTTCCACGTCGACGCGGACGGCGGCGGTCTGCGCTCCGCGGGCGCGCCGTTCGCCTCACCCGTCGCCGTCTGCGCGCTGCCGCTGTAGCGCGCGGGGGCAGGCGGCGGCGCTCGCCCGGGCGAGCAGGACGTGCATGCGTTCGGCGAGCTGGGCGACGTCGCCGGCGGGCGCGTGGAAGGGCAGCCGTACGTCGCCGTGGGCGCGGTGGCGCTCGATGCGCAGGGTCAGTCCGTGCCGGTCGACGGCGAGGGGCGCCACCCGCGTCGCCGCGTGCAGGCTCTCGGGCCGCACCAGGCGGGTGAGGCGCTCGACGGCGTCCGGGTGGGCGTCGGCGAGGTGGGTGAGCAGGCGGGGTTCGGCCTCGGTGAGAGGGTCGGGCCGGGCCGCGGCGAACTCGTCCGGGGCGACGACCACGGGCCCGCAGGACTGCCGGAGCACCACCCGGGTGGGCCGGAAGAGGAGGGTGCCCGCGCGGGGGGTGAGCCGGCCGGAGAGGTGGAGCCGGGCGCGGATGCGGTCGCGCACCGGGACGGGGGCCACGTCGGCGAACTCCAGCAGGGCCGCGGGTTCCTGGCGGGGGACGCGCAGGGCCGCCGCGAACAGGGCGCTGTCGTCGGGCACCGCCAGCAGCACCGTGCCGTCGTCGGTCACGGTGTGCGCGCCGGCGTACTCCTCGCGGACGCCGTCCGCGGTCACCGCGCACGTCCACGCTGCGACGGGCACGGAGCGGGCCCGTTCCGCGGCACCGGGTGCGGCCGTCCAGTCCTGCGTGTCACCCATCCCCAACCTCCAATTAGGTAAGCCTCGCCTAACTTACCGGAGATCGAGGCGCACGCCAACCACGACGCGTCCCTACCGCGGACAGGGAGTTACGCGAGGACGCCCAGCAGGGCGCGGGCGCACAGGTCGCGCACCTGCTCCCGGGTCGGCTCCCCCTCGCCGCGCAGCCATTCGAGACAGACGGCGGTGGTGAAGGCGAGCCAGCCGCGCACCGCCAGCCGCACCTGCGGCCCGGCCTCGCGCACCGGTCCGAACTCGGGATCGGCGGCGAGCGCGGCCAGGATCTGCTTCTCCTGCGCGGCGAGGGCCTGCCGGTACACGCGGCGTACGGCCTGGTCGCCGGCCGCGTCGGCACGGTGGAAGGCGCGGAAGCCGTGGGCGTGGGCCTCCACGTAGCCGAGGTAGGTGTCGAGGCCGGCGGTGAGCTGCTCACGCACCGGCACGCCGGGCACGGCCGCCGTCATGCGCAGCATGCGGGCGCTCTCCCGCTCCACGACCGCCGTGAAGAAGTCCCGCTTGTTCGGGAAGTAGTGATACAGCAGCCCGCGGGACACCCCGGCGATCTCGGCGACCCGCTCGATCCGCACCTCGTCGTAGGGGCTCTCCGAGAACAGCCTCGCGCCGACCGACAGCAGCTGCTCACGGCGCTCCTCTGTGCTGAGTCTGCGCCGGGCGCGTTCCCCCTGGTTCGCGGGCATGGCGTCACTTTACTTGACGCCGATTCAACAAGGGGACCACACTGGGACCGTTATTGAACTCACGTACAACACGCGCGCGTCACAGTTTCGACCATCCGCTGGATCAAGGGAGATCGCGTCATGGCGGAGACGACGGAGACCGGGCTGCCGAAGGGTTTCCGGAGCGCCGAGCAGGGCTGGCCCGAGCTGCACCGCATACCGCATCCGCCGCGCCGCCTGCCGCTGCTCGGCGATGTCCTCGGCGTGGACCGGCGCCGGCCGCTCCAGGACTCGATGCGCTTCGCGCGCGAGCTGGGTCCCGTCTTCCGGCGGCGGGTCTTCGGCAAGGAGTTCGTGTTCGTGTGGGGGGCGCGGCTCGTCGCCGACCTCGCCGACGAGGCCCGGTTCGCCAAGCACGTCGGCCTCGGGGTCGCCAATCTGCGGCCGGTGGCCGGCGACGGCCTGTTCACCGCCTACAACCACGAGCCCAACTGGCAGCTGGCGCACGACGTCCTGGCACCCGGCTTCGGCCGCGAGGCCATGGAGGGCTACCACGGCATGATGCTGGCCGTCGCCGGGCGGCTCACCGACCACTGGGACCGGCAGCTCGCGGCCGGGCGCACGGTGGACGCCCCCGGCGACATGACCCGGCTGACCCTGGAGACGATCGCGCGGACCGGTTTCGGGCACGACTTCGGCTCCTTCGAGCGGGACCGGCCGCACCCCTTCGTCACGGCCATGGTCGGCACCCTCAGCCACGCACAGCGGCTGAACAGCGTGCCCGGGCCGCTGGCTCCGCTGCTGCTGCGCGCCGCCACCCGGCGCAACGCGGCCGACATGGCCTACCTCGACCGCACGGTCGACGCCCTGGTCGCCGCCCGCCGCCGGTCCGGGGGCGGTGAGGGAGACCTGCTGGACCGCATGCTCGCGACCGCGCACCCGGTGACCGGGGAGAAGCTGTCCGCCGAGAACGTCCGCCGGCAGGTGATCACCTTCCTGGTCGCGGGCCACGAGACCACCTCGGGCGCGCTCTCCTTCGCCCTGTACTACCTCGCCCGGCACCCCGAGGTCGCCGCCCGGGCCCGCGCCGAGGTCGACCGCGTCTGGGGTGACGCCGCCCGGCCGCGCTACGACCAGGTGGCGAAGCTGCGCTACGTCCGCCGGGTGCTGGACGAGTCGCTGCGGCTGTGGCCGACCGCGCCGGCCTTCGCCCGGGAGGCCCGCCAGGACACCGTCCTCGCCGGGGAGCACCCCATGCGCCGGGGCGCGTGGGCCCTGGTGCTGACGCCGATGCTGCACCGCGAACCTCAGGTGTGGGGCGAGGACGCCGAACGGTTCGACCCGGACCGCTTCGAGGCCGCCGCCGTACGGACCCGGCCGCCGCACACCTTCAAGCCGTTCGGCACCGGGGCGCGTGCCTGCATCGGCCGCCAGTTCGCCCTGCACGAGGCGACCCTCGTCCTCGGCCTGCTGCTGCGCCGCTACGACCTGCGCATCGACCCCGGCTACCGGCTGAGCGTGGCCGAGCGCCTGACCCTGATGCCGGAGGGGCTGCGGATGCGGCTGGAACGGCGGCACCCGGCGCCCGGGTCCGCGCGATCCGCAGGGGGTTCGGCGCAGTCGCCCGGGGACCCGCCCGGGGTGGAGGCCCGCTGTCCGGTCGCCGGGGCCCCGGTGCCGGTCACGGCTGACGAGGGCCCCGGATCAGGCGGCCGGTGCCCAGTGCGCGGGACGGGTGACTGACCCGGGCAGACGCGTGCCGGCGCTGCCCCGGGCCGCGTTGACCTGCGGCTGGGTGAGGAAGAAGGCCCCGGTGAGGTCCGCGTCGGTCAGGTCGGCGTCGCGCAGATCGGCGCCGATCATGTCGGCGGTGCGCAGGTCCGCGCCGGTGAGGTCGGCGGCGATGAGGACGGCGCCGCGCAGACTGGCCCCGCGCAGGTCGGCGCCCCTGAGCCGGGCGCCGATGAGGTCCGCGCCCCGCCGGTCCCTGCCCTTGCCCTTGCCCTTCCCCTTGGTCCTCGGACCGGCGTCGGCCCGTACCAGCTCGCTGGTGCGCAGCAGCAGGGCGTTGATCTCCTGCCGGTGTGCGGCCACGTCCAGCGCGGCCAGTTCCTCGGGGGTCTGCCGGGTGAGCCGGTCGGTCTTCTCCAGGGCCCGGCGCAGCGCGGGGTGGACGGGGCCGGCGGCGGGCAGGCCGAGCGCCTCGGTCAGGTACCACAGCAGTTCGTGCAGCTGCCGTACGACCGGGAACGCGTCGAACATCCGGTGGGCGTGCTCCGGGGAGCCGCTGCGCCAGTCCTGCCCGCCGAAGGTGACCTGGGAGACCTTCTGCCCGGCACCGAAGCAGTCGTAGACCGTGCAGCCGGTGAAGCCTCGCGGGCGCAGCTCGGCGTGGACACCGCAGCGGTGGTCCCCGCCGAGGTTCGGGCAGGGTCTGCCCGCCGGTTTGTCCAGCGCGAAGTCGGCGGAACGGGCGAAGGGCAGGGCGACGCAGCACAGCCCGAAACAGTGTGCGCAGTCTCCGCGCAGCTCCGGAAGACCGGCTATCTGGTCCGACATGACGACCAGCCTACTGACCTGCACAGCCGCCCTGTCCGCCGCCGCTCACCGCGCGCCCCGAGCGGTCCGGCGCCGCGGGGCGCACAGCGACGGCGAGGCGCGGCGCGTAAGGGGCTATCGGAGGCGCTGGGCGAGTGCCTTGACGAGGTCGGTCCGCGCGACCCGGAGCGCGAAGTGCTCCGGGGAGCCGGCGGCCGGGCGGGCGTACCAGGGCAGGGCCCGGCGTCGCCACTTGGCGGGGGGAAGGTCCGCGGGGAGCGCGGGCAGCGGTACGGCCCACGGTCCCAGCCTGAGTTCGCCCGACCAGACACCGGCCGGGAGCGTGCCGACGGGCACGGTGGCGTGGAACTTCCCGGTACCGGAGGTCCGCCGGACCGGGAACTCGGCGGTCGCGCCGCTGTCGTTCGTCAGCGCCAGTACGAGGGCGTCCGGCGGGTACTCGGCCAGCTCGCAGCGTCCGCCGAAGCGCAGCGCGGGAGGCGTCTCGTCGCTCCACCGGATGGCGTCGTCGAGGCGGAGAAGGGGCGTCACCCGGTGTTTGGTCTCGCCGAGATCGAGCGTGAAGTTGCCGTAGGGCCTGGTGGTGTAGAGGGTGACGGCGCGCAGCCCCTCCGGGGTGGCGAGCACCCGTGTGGTGGCCGCGCCGCAGACGCCTTCGGCACGCTTGCTGCCGATGCGGACCTCCTTGGTGAGCCCCTGGGCGCCGACCGCGAGGGAGATGTCCCACAGTCCGTCGGCCAGCGGCTTGCCGTCGGCGGCGGTGGCGAGGTCGACGGTGGCCTCGAACCCGGCGAGGTCGTAGCCGTACCGGCCCTCGTCGTCCTGGGCGCCGAGCCCGGGGGTGGCCGTGTGCGTGACGGGCAGCCGGTACTCGGTGCCGCTGTCGCGCTCCCGCAGGACCAGCGCGGTGGTGACGTCGCGGGTCTCCACGCGGTGGACGTAGCCGTGGCCGGCCAGGTGGAGCGTGCCGCCGTCCATTCCGGCACGGGTGACGTGGTGGCGGATGCCCAGCTGGGCGGTGACGTCGTAGCAGAGGTCGGGGACCGCCCGGGCGGGATCACGCAGGAACGGGTAGCGGGCGAGGGCCCTGCCGCCGTCGACGAGGACGGGGGTGGCGACCTCGGACCGGGCGAGCTCCTTCTCGAACTCCACGAGTTCCAGCAGTTCGTCGAGCATGCGGTGGCGTACGAGGTGCAGCCGCAGCCGGGCCATGGCCGAGAGCCGTCCGTTCAGCCCCTCGTGCCACAACGGCTCGATAACTCCGGCGAGTTGGTCGAGCGTCTTCTCCTGGGTCTCCCGGGGCTCGAAGACCAGCTGGTCGGCGACCATCTGCTGGACCTCGACGGTCAGATGCCGGTGTGCCAGGTGATCGCGGCCGGGGCCCGGCGGCACGTTGTCCAGGATCAGGTCGACCATGCGGGGCAGGAACCGGAGCCGGAGCCCGGAGCCCTTGAGCCGGCGGGTGATGTTGCCCTCGTCCTCGCGCAGCACCCAGTACAGGCAGTCGTAGTCGGCGACCACGGAGACACCGGAGGCGTGCAGATAGGCGGCGCCGACGAACAGCTGGTCCTCGCCGATCGCCAGGTCGGTGGGGAAACGCAGCCCGAGCCGCTCCAGCAGGTCCCGCCGGAACAGCTTCATCGGGTTCAGCGTCCAGTACACGCGGGACGAGAAGACGTCCGTGCGCGGCTGGTTCCGCCGGAACATCGACGTGGGCGCCCCGCGTCCGCCGACACCCACCATCTTGCCGAGCACGACGTCGGTGCCGTTCTCCTCGGCCATCGCCACCATGCGCTCGAGTGCCTCCGGGCCGAGGTGGTCGTCGGCGTCGAGGAAGAACACGAACGTGCCGGTGGCGTGGTCGAGTCCGGTGTTGCGCGGTACGGACGGGCCGCCCGAGTTCGCCTGGTGGAAGACGCGCAGCAGGCCCGGGTAGCGGGTGTTGAGGCGGTCCAGCTCGGCGGCGGTGCCGTCCGTCGAGCCGTCGTCGACGACGATGACCTCGAGCCGGTCCCGGCCGATGCTCTGCTCGGCCACCGAGGTGACGCAACGCGTCAGATACGGCATCGCGTTGTACGCGGCGATGATGACCGAAACGGTGACGCCGGACATGGGAACGCGCTCCATATTCACTGCTCAGCGAAAGCTTCCGGGTTTCTGTGAACCTACCACGCACCGAAATAGGCACTGATTAGTTGCATCATGAAATAACTGCCGGGACGGCTCCGGGCACATACCCGCTTTCACGCGCGCCATTCCCGCGGAGAGGCGCCCTGCGGGCGCCGGTCCGCGTCACGCCTCGTCGCGGGCGAGGGACAGCAGCCGGTCCAGGACGTGCGGGGCGCCCGCGCGCAGGCCGTCGTGCTCGTACTCGTTGGTGACCCAGGGGCGCAGACCGCGGATCGCGTCGGCCGTCTCCAGCGAGTGCGCCGTGTCGACGTACATGTCGTCGTGGTAGACGGCGGCGGCGGCCGGGACCTCGTTGGCGGCGAGGCGGGCGGGGTCGTACAGCGGGCGCCAGTCGGTGCGGGCGGCGAGCAGCTCGGCGGTCTCGCGCAGCGGACGCAGCGCCGGGTCGGTGTCGAACATCCAGGGGTGGACCGTCTCGCCGGTGAAGAGGACGGGCGCGTCGCCGGCGAGTGCCTTGGCCGCGTCGAACTGCGGGAACTCCGCGCGGACGCGTTCGGCGGCCCAGGCGGTGGGGCGGGCGTCCTGGCCGTAGACCGCCTCGTGGACGAGGGCGTACAGGGGGTGGCCGGCGTACGACAGCAGGGCCCGCGCCTGCTCCTGGAAGGCGTCGGACAGCTCGAGGCCCGCCGGGATACGCACGAAGGCGTCCTCCAGGAGGTGGTGCAGACGGTGGCTGCCGTCGCTCGCGCCGAGCATCAGGCCCAGGGACTGGAAGGCCTCCACGGTGAGGCGGTAGCCGCCCGGCAGGACCACGTCGTGGCCGAGGAGGTGGTCGGCGATCCGGCGGGCGCGCTCGACGTCCTGCGGGTAGCGGGCGTAGTGCGCGGTCACCTTGCGTTCGACGCGCGGGTAGGCGGCCCGGTAGACGTCGTCGGCGTGGGCGTGCAGGGAGGGCAGGCCGCCCGTGATGATCGCGGTGTCGATGCCCTCGGGGGCCAGCGAGAGGTACGTCACCGTGCAGAAGCCGCCGAAGCTCTGGCCGAGCACGGTCCAGGGGGCGCCGCCGGTGACCTGGGGGCGGATGGCCTCGCAGTCGCGGACGATCGAGTCGGCGCGGAAGCGGGCGAGGTGATCGGCCTGCTCGGCGGGGCCGCCGCGCAGCGGCAGCGTCTGCCGGGTGGCGGGCGCGGAGCGGCCGGTGCCGCGCTGGTCGAGCAGGAGGACGCGGTACTCCTCCAGCGCCCGGCCGAGCCAGGCCTGCCGCCCGACGAAACGATTCGCCCCGAAGCCGGGGCCGCCCTGGAGGTAGAGCATCCAGGGCAGCTCCTGCCCGGCCTTGTCACTGGCCACCACCTCGCGGGCGTACAGCTCGATGGTCTCGCCGTCCGGGTCGGCGTGGTCGAGGGGCACCGTGAAGTGACGGTCGGTGAGGACGACACCGGGCTGGCGGTAGCTGAGGCTCAACAGGTCTCCCGGGACGGATGGGACGGACACGTCCCAGTTCAGCACACGAGCGCGCCGGAGCCGACCCCCGGGATCACGCTTCGTCACTGAACCACCGGTCAGCGCGGGTCGGCGTGCGGGCAGGCTGAGCGGCGCGCCACCAGCTCCGCCTGGAGCACCACCCGCCGGTGCTCGTGGGCCCGCTTCCCCTCGCCCTGCCCTCGCTCACCGGCGGGCCGTGCGGAAGACACGGCGGCCGGCCATCCGTGGAGGTGGTGCCCCTCGGCGGCGGCACCCGCAGACGCGTCGCTGTGCCGGCTGACGGCCGACACCCGCGGACTGCCGGTGGTGGCCGGACCGGCCGGGGCGGCGGCCCTCGGCAACGTCCTCGTTCAGGCCCGCGCACACGGGCTCTCCGGTGGCATCCCGCGCTGCGCCGGCCGGTCGTCCGCACCCAGTCGCTCACCCGGTACACGCCTGCGGCGGTACCAGCCCGTGGTGGGGGCTCGACCCACCGGACGGTGCGCCGCGCCGCGACCCCCGACGGCGCACTACCCTGCATGCGTCCGACGACCGTCACCGAGGAGCCGCGATGCGTGTCGCCCTGTTCCTGACCTGTGTCAACGACACGCTGTATCCGGACACCGGGCGGGCCGTGGTGAGGCTGCTGACCAGACTCGGCGTCGAGGTCGACTTCCCGGGCGGCCAGACGTGCTGCGGACAGGCCCACTACAACACCGGCTACCGGCACCAGGCCGAGCCGCTGGCCCGGCACTTCGCCGAGGTGTTCGGCGGGTACGAGGCGATCGTGACCCCGTCGGGGTCCTGCGGGGCGATGGTGCGGGAGCTGTACCCGCGGCTGGGTGAGCGGGCGCGGGCCGAGGGGCGCGGGGACGCGCTGGCGCGGACGCTGGCGCCGGTGGTGCCGAGGACGTACGAGCTGACGGAGTTCCTGGTGGACGTGCTCGGGGTGACGGACGTCGGGGCGTACTACCCGCACAAGGTCACCTACCATCCCACCTGCCACGGCCTGCGCGGCCTCGGGCTCGGCGACCGGCCCCGACGGCTGCTGGCGGCCGTCCGGGGGCTGGAGCTGGCCGAGCTGCCCGGTGCCGAGGAGTGCTGCGGCTTCGGCGGCACGTTCGCGGTGAAGAACGCCGAGGTGTCGGCCGCGATGGGCGCGGACAAGGTGCGCAACGCCGAGTCGACGGGCGCGGAGGTGCTGTGCGCGGCCGACAACTCCTGTCTGATGCACATCGGCGGCATGATGAGCCGACTGGGCACCGGCCTGCGACCGGTGCACCTCGCGGAGATCCTGGCGAGCACGGAGGAGGAACCGGCGGTATGAGCGGAACATTCGTCGGCATGCCCGCGTTCCCGGAGGCCGCGCACCGGGCCGTGCACGATCCCGTCCTGCGCGCGAACCTGCGGCACGCCACACACACCATCCGGGCCAAACGCGCCAGGGCGGTGGGCGAGTTGTCCGACTGGGCGGAGCTGCGGGAGGCGGGCCGCCGGATCAAGGACCACACGCTGCGCCATCTCGACCGCTATCTCGAGCAGTTGGAGGAGTCGGTCACCGCCGCCGGGGGCACGGTCCACTGGGCGGCCGACGCCGGGGAGGCCAACGCCATCGTCACCCGGCTGGTGAAGGAGACCGGTGAGTCGGAGGTCGTCAAGGTCAAGTCGATGGCCACGCAGGAGATCGGGCTGAACGAGGCGCTGGAGGCGGAGGGCATCCGTGCCTACGAGACCGATCTCGCCGAGCTGATCGTGCAGTTGGGCAGGGACCGGCCGTCCCACATCCTGGTGCCGGCGATCCACCGCAACCGGGGGGAGATCCGGGACATCTTCGTCCGCGAGATGGGCGCGTGGGGCCGCCCGGCGCCGGCGGGCCTGACCGACACCCCCGCCGAACTCGCCGAAGCCGCCCGGCTGCATCTGCGGGAGAAGTTCCTGCGCGCCAAAGTGGGCGTCTCCGGTGCCAACTTCATGGTCGCCGAGACCGGCACCCTCGTCGTGGTGGAGTCCGAGGGCAACGGCCGGATGTGCCTGACCCTGCCCGAGACGCTGATCTCGGTCGTCGGCATCGAGAAGACCGTGCCCACCTGGCGGGACCTGGAGGTCTTTCTCCAGACGCTGCCCCGCTCCTCCACCGCCGAACGCATGAACCCGTACACGAGCATGTGGACCGGCACCACCGACGGGGACGGGCCGCGCACCTTCCACCTGGTGCTCCTCGACAACGGCCGCACCGACACCCTCGCCGACCGGGTCGGCCGCCAAGCGCTGGCCTGCATCCGCTGCTCGGCCTGCCTGAACGTCTGCCCGGTGTACGAGCGGGCGGGCGGCCACGCCTACGGCTCGGTGTATCCCGGCCCGATCGGCGCCATCCTCAGCCCGCAACTGCGGGGCACGGGCAGCGACATCGACGCCTCTTTGCCGTACGCCTCGTCGCTGTGCGGCGCCTGCTACGAGGTGTGCCCGGTCGCCATCGACATCCCCGAGGTACTGGTGCATCTGCGGGAACGGGTCGTGGAGGGCGGGCCGGCAACGCGGCAGGGCAACAAGGTCGTCCTCAGGCCCGCCCGGGGACACGCGGCCGAGCGGGCGGCCATGCGGGCCGCGGGCTGGGCCCTCGCCCGCCCCGGCGCCCTGCGCACCGGCCAGCGGCTCGCCTCCCGCACCCGCCGGCTGCATCCCCGTACCCTGCCCGGCCCGGGGAGGGCGTGGAGCGGCACCCGGGACCTGCCTGCCGTACCGGCCGAGCCCTTCCGGGACTGGTGGCAGCGCACCCGCGGCGGAAAGGACGGCGCCGAGTGAACAGCAGGGAACGGATCCTGGGCCGGGTGCGGCGGGCCCTCGCCGACGTGCCGCCGGACGAGCGGCCGTACGAGGAGGCCGTGGCCCGGCGCTACCTGCGTGAGCACGGGCGGCGGACCGTCGAGCGGACGGTGGAGCTGCTCGCGGAGAACCTGGCCGACTACCGGGCGACCGTGCACCGCTGCGACGCCGAGGAGCTGCCGCACCTCGTGTCGCGGCTGCTGGCGGAGCGCGGCGCGCGGGAGGTGCTGGTGCCGCCGGGGCTGCCACCCAAGTGGCTGTCGGCCGCCGGCGCCGCACGGATCCCCGACCGGGCGGTGAGCACACCGCACCGGCTGGACCGGGTGGACAGCGTGGTGACGGGGTGTGCCGTGGCGATCGCCGAGACCGGCACGATCGTTCTCGACGGCTCCCCGGACCAGGGCCGGCGCCGCATCTCGCTCATCCCCGACCACCACATCTGTGTCGTCCGCGTCCCCGGCCAGGTCGTCTCCTCCGTGCCGCAGGCCCTCGAACGCCTGGTCCCCACCCGCCCGTCGACCTGGATCTCCGGCCCCTCGGCCACCAGTGACATCGAACTGGACCGGGTGGAGGGCGTGCACGGCCCGCGGACGCTGGAAGTGGTGCTGCTGAGCTGACCGGGCACGGCGCCGGCCGGAGCGGTCCTCGGCCGTCCGCCGGTCGGAGCACGGTGGGGGGAGGTGTCCGGCGCCCTGCCGTAGCGTGAGGGAATGATCCGGTTCGAGCAGGTCGGCAAGCGGTATCCGGACGGTACGACGGCCGTGGACGACCTCTCCTTCGAGGTGTCCGAGGGGGAGCTCGTCACCCTGGTCGGCCCGTCCGGGTGCGGCAAGACGACGACCATGATGATGGTGAACCGGCTCATCGAGCCGACCTCCGGCCGGATCTTCGTGGCCGGCGACGACATCGCGACCGTCGACCCGGTGCGGCTGCGCCGCCGTATCGGCTACGTCATCCAGCAGGTCGGGCTCTTCCCGCACCGCACGGTCCTGGACAACACGGCGACCGTGCCCGCGCTGCTCGGCTGGAAGCGGGCGAAGGCGCGGGCGCGGGCGGCCGAACTGCTGGATCTGGTGGGCCTCGACCCGCGGACGTACGGGTCCCGCTACCCGGAGCAGCTGTCCGGCGGGCAGCGGCAGCGGGTGGGCGTGGCGCGGGCCCTGGCCGCGGATCCGCCGGTGCTGCTGATGGACGAGCCGTTCGGCGCGGTCGACCCGGTGGTGCGCGAGCAGTTGCAGGACGAGTTCCTGCGGATGCAGGCCGCCGTGCGCAAGACGGTGCTGCTGGTCACCCACGACATCGAGGAGGCCGTCCGGCTCGGCGACCGGATCGCCGTGTACGGGCAGGGCCGTATCGAGCAGTTCGACACGCCGGGCGCGGTGCTCGGGGCGCCCGCGTCGCCGTACGTCGCCGGGTTCGTGGGCGCGGACCGCGGGCTGAAGCGGCTTTCGGTCACCGCGATCGAACGGGACGACCTGGAGCAGCCGCCGGTGGCTCGCCTGGACGAGCCCGCCGACCGGGCGCTGGAGCGGCTGCGGGCCGAGGGCGCGCGCTGGGCGGTCGTCCTGGACGCGGGCGGTGACCTGCACGGCTGGGTCGGCATCGGGGAGCTGGCGGCGGGCGGCACGGTCGCGGCCCTGGCCCACCGGATGACCGCTTGGGTGCCGGTGGGCGCGCCGCTGAAGCAGGCGTTCGGGGTGATGCTCCAGTACGACGCCGGGTGGGTGGCCGTGCTGGACGGGGCGCGGTTCCTCGGCGTGCTGACGCCGGCGCGGCTGCACGAGGCGCTGCGCCGCTCGGTGGACGCGGACGCCCGCGGGGTGGCGCGCGGGCAGGTGCCGTTCGACTCGGTGGCGGACGCCTGAGCCGGGCTGTCCGCAGCAGCCCCTTGCCCTTCAGGTAGGCGCGGGCCACGTCGGCCGGCAACCGGCGCCAGCTGTCGACCTGCCGGTTCAGGCCGGCCAGGTCACCGGTGGTGAGGACTCCGTTCAGCGCTTCGAGGACCTTCGTCACACCGGCACCGCCCGCGCGGGAGCGGTTGACGACGGGGACGATCAGGTCGGCGTTCTGGAGGTGTCTGTCGTCGGCGAGCAGGACGAGGCCGAAGGAGTCCAGGGTGGCGTCGGTGGTGGTGGTCAGCACCATCTGGTCCCGGCCGTCCTGCACGGCCCGCTTGGCCTGGGTGGTGCCGACCCCCTTGGGATCGACTCCGGTGACGTGGATCCCGTACACCTTTCTCAGGCCGGGGGCGCAGTACGGCCGCTGGACGCACTCGTCCCCGGCGGCGAGCCGCACGCCCAGCCGCGAGGCACCCAGGTCGCTGAGGGTGCGCAGGCCGTGCCGGCGGGCGTAGGAGGCGCTCACGGCGAAGGCGTTCTGGTCGACGGCCCGGCCGGGCGGGAGCACGGTGAGGCCGCGGGGCGCGGCGAGGGCGCGCAGGGCCCGCAGGGTGGTGGCGGGGTCGGGTGAGCCGGCCGGTGGCGCGCCGGCGCCGCGGGTCCTCGCGGCGAGCCAGTCGGCGAAGGTGGCCGCGTACTCGGGCACCACGTCGATCCGGCCCGACTCCAGGGCGGGTTCGTACAGTTCGCGGTTGGCGACGGTGAGCAGGGACGTGCGGTAGCCGGCCTGGTTCAGCAGCTGCGCGTACATCTGGGCGAGCAGGTCGCTCTCGGTGAAGCCGGCGGAGCCGATCACCAGGTGACGGCGGTCGCCGGGCGGCGCGGTGACCTGGCCGCGCTTCTCCAGGGGCGGGCCGGTGGAGCAGGCGCTCAGGAGGAGCAGGGCGAGGGCGGCGAGCGCCGTGCGGGCTGTCATCGGCCGCCCCGGACCCACGGCGGCGCCAGCCGTCCGGCGATCTCGAAGACGCCCTCGACGAGGAGGGCGAACACCGCGACGAGCAGGGCGCCCGCCACGACCTGGGGTGTGCTGGCGAGACTGAAGCCGGCCGTGATGATCCGGCCGAGGCCGCCGCCGCCCGCGAGCGCGGCGATCGTGGCGGTGGCGACGAGCTGGACGGCGGCGATCCGCACCCCGTTCAGGATCATGGGGAGGGCCAGGGGCAGTTCCACGCGGAACAGCAGCTGGCGGCCGGTCATCCCCATTCCCCGCGCGGCTCGCACCACGCTCCGGTCGACCTCGCGCATGCCGACGTAGGCGTTGGTGAGCAGCGGCGGCGCGGCGAACAGGACGAGGGCCACCACCGTGGGGCCCTCGCCCCACCGGCCGACCGGGGTCAGGAGGAGCAGCACCAGGACGGCGAAGGTGGGCACGGCCCGGCCGGCGTTGGCGAGGTTGACGGCGAGCGCGCCGCCCTTGCCGAGGTGGCCGAGGACGAGGGCGACGGGCAGCGCGATCAGGCAGCTGACGAGCAGGCAGACGACGGTGAGCAGCAGGTGCTGGAGCAGCCGGTGCCGGATGCCGTCGTCGCCCGACCAGTGCGCGGGGTCGGTGAGCCAGTCCCAGGTGGCGGTGAGGGTGTTCACGCGGGGGCCGTCCGTGTCCCGGCCGGGCTCATGCGCGGCCGGCCCGGGTCCAGGGAGTGATCAGCCACTGCACACCGAGCAGGAGCAGGTCGGCGGCGACGGCGATCAGCACGCACAGGACGGACGCGGTGAGCACCTGGGCCTTGAAGTAGGTGTTCATGCCCGCGTAGAGGAGGTTGCCGAGACCTCCGAAGCCCACGATCGCGCCGACCGTGACCAGGGAGACCGCCGAGACGGTGGCGATGCGCAGGCCGGCCATGGCGGCGGGCAGCGCGAGGGGCAGTTCGACGGTGAGGAGCAGGCGCAGGGGGCCGTAGCCGAGGCCGCGCGCGGCCTGCCGGGTCTCCTCCGGGACCGCGCGCAGGCCCGCGAGGATGTTCCGTACGAGCAGGGTGAGCGAGTACAGCACGAGCCCGGCGACGACGAGGGCGGACGACAGGCCGTAGAGGGGCAGGAGCAGGGAGAACATGGCCAGCGACGGGATCGTGTAGAGCACCGTCGTGACGGCGAGGACCGGGCCGGCCGCCCAGCCCCGGCGGCGGGCCAGGAGCGCGAGCGGCAGGGCGACGGCCACGGCGATGAGGACGGACAGCGCGGTCAGCCGCAGATGCTGGAGCACCGCGTCGAGGAGGATCTGGCGGCGGGTGGTCAGATAGAGGCCGCAGATCCACTCGTTGCGTGTGAGGCAGTCGTCCGGGGGCGCGGTCACGGGTCCATTGGACCGGGCGGGGCAGCGGAGCCGCGCGTTGTGGTGACCCGTACGGGGCCAGGTGTGCGGTCCGCACGTGTTGGTCGCGGCCGGCCGGAGCCACTCCTGTCCGCAACGTCACCCTTGGCCGGACCGGCCCTGTGCCGGGTCGGTCCGGCGCATGCCGGCCGCGTCCAGCAGGGCGGTAGCCGTCGCCGTGGCGAGGCCGTCGGCCAGCTGCTCCACCCCGGCGCCGGCCCGGGCGCTGGCGCCGTCGAAGACGAGCAGGAGCTGGCGGGCGAGCAGCTCGGGGTCGCGGGCGCCGCCCCGGCCGGCCTCGGCGCGGAACGCCGCGGCCAGACGTTCCTTGACCTCGCGGGCGACCTTGCCCGCCGGGTGCTCCGGGTCCTTCAGCTCGACCAGCACGGCCAGGTAGGGACAGCCGTGGTAGCCGGCGTCCAGGGAGGCCTGCTCCAGCCGTTCGAAGACGTACAGGATGCGCTCGCGGGGGCTCGCGCTCTCCGGGTCGGGATGGGTGAACCGGGCCTCGTACCACGGGGCGCCGCGCTCCAGGCTCGCGGCGAGCATCGCGTCCTTGCTGTCGAACAGCTGGTACATCGACCGCTTGGACACGCCCGCCGCCCGGCACAGGGCCTCGATGCCCACGGAGACGCCGTCGCGGTAGGAGAGCCGGGCGGCGGCGTCGAGCAGCCGGTCGCGGGGGGACGCCTTCTCCGATGTGGCCATACGGCGAGGTTACCGCGCCACGAGAGGAGAGAAACCGATCGGTGTATACGCCGGTGTGTACGTCGGTGCCAGTCGTCGGCGCCGGTCACCCGGGTCCCTGCCGGCCCGTGGCCGGAACACGTGACAGAAGCGGTGAACAAGCGCTTAGATAGGCCGCCGAAGGACGCATCGCTCCCGAGCCGCCGGAGGCCCCGTTGTTCACATCCGTCGACGACGTCTCCGCCCGCCTGGCCGAGACCGGCTACCTCGCCTCCCCCGCCGTCGCCACCACCGTCTTCCTGGCGGACCGGCTGGGCAAGCCGCTGCTGGTCGAGGGCCCCGCCGGGGTGGGCAAGACCGAGCTGGCCAAGGCCGTCGCCCAGGTGGCCGCGGCCCGGCTGGTACGGCTCCAGTGCTACGAGGGCGTGGACGAGTCCCGCGCCCTGTACGAGTGGAACCACGCCAAACAGCTGCTGCGGATCAGCGCGGCCCGCGACGAGAACTGGGACGAGACCCGTACCGGCATCTTCAGCGAGGAGTTCCTCCTCCCCCGCCCCCTGCTGACCGCCATCCGCGGCGACGAACCGACCGTGCTGCTGATCGACGAGACCGACAAGGCCGACGTCGAGATGGAGGGGCTGCTGCTGGAGGTCCTCAGCGACTTCCAGATCACCGTCCCCGAGCTGGGCACGGTCACCGCCACCCGGCGCCCCTTCGTCGTCCTCACCTCCAACGCCGCCCGGGAACTGTCCGAGGCGCTGCGCCGCCGCTGCCTGTTCCTGCACATCGGCTTCCCGGAGGAGGAGCTGGAGCGGCGGATCGTACGGCTGAAGGTGCCGGGCCTCGGCGAGGCGCTGACCGAGTCGGTGGTCCGGGTGGTCGGGGCGCTGCGCGCGATGGACCTGCGCAAGGTGCCCTCCGTCGCCGAGACCATCGACTGGGCCCGCACCCTGCTGGCCCTGGGCGCCGGCACGCTCGACGAGACGGTCGTCCTGGACACCCTCGGGGTGATCCTCAAGCACGAGGACGACATCCGGAAGGCGGCGGCCAAGCTCGACCTGGCCGCGCTGTGACCGCCGTCGCCGGCCGGATCACCGGCCTGGTCGGGGCGCTGCGCGCGCACGGGGTGCGGATCGGCACCGGGGAGACCGTGGACGCGGCCCGCGCGGTGGAGGCGCTGGGACTGACGGACCGGGAGCTGCTGCGCGAGGGGCTGGCCGCCACGCTGCTGCACGGACCGGGCCAGCGGGCGCTGTTCGACTCCGTCTTCGACCTGTACTTCCCGCGCGGCGTCGGCGGACCCGACGGCGCCCCGCGGGACCGGGAGGCGCTGCGCGAGCGGCTCGCGCGGGCACTGGCCGACGACGACCGGGCGCTATTGGCCCGGCTGGCGGCGGAGGCGGTCGACTCCCTGGGTGGATACGGCAGTTCACCGGGCTCGGACGGCTGGTCGGCCTACCAGACCCTGGACCGGCTGCGCCCCCAGACCCTCCTGGCGCGGGTACGGGCCGACGTGCGCGGCCGGGACGGCGGCGGGGGCACGGGCTTCACGGACCGGCTGCTGGACGACGAGCTGCGGCGCCGCGTCGAGGAGTTCCGGGGGATGGTCGGCGCGGAGGCGCGGCGCCGGGTGGCCGAGCGGCGCGGACGGGACGACATCGCTCGGCGCGCTGTCCGCCCGACCGCCGACCGGGTGGACTTCCTGGCCGCGAACCGGGACCAGCTCGCCGAACTGCGCCGGGTCGTACGGCCGCTCGCCCGCAAGCTGGCCACCCGGCTCGCCGCCCGCCGCCGCCGGGCCGCACGCGGCACGATCGATCTGCGCCGCACCCTGCGTTCCTCGCTGTCCACGGGCGGGGTGCCGATCCGGCCGGTGCTGCGCAGACGCCGCCCGGTCCGGCCCGAACTGGTACTGCTCTGCGACGTGTCCGGCTCGGTGTCCGGGTTCTCGGACTTCACCATGCTGCTGGTGCAGGCGCTGCACGACCAGTTCAGCAAGGTCCGGGTGTTCGCGTTCGTCAACCGGCTCGACGAGGTGACCGGGCTGCTGGGCCACGGCCGCGCCGACCCCGACGGGCTCGGCGCCCGCATCCGCGCCGAGGCCACGCTCACCGGCTGGCACGGCAGCAGCGATTACGGCGTGGCGCTGGGCGAGTTCACCGAGCGGTACGGCGGCGCGGCCGGCCCGCGCACCACGGTGTTCGTCCTCGGAGACGCCCGGACGAACATGAGCGACCCCAATCTCCCCGCCGTCCGCGACCTGGCCCGGCGGGCCCGCCGCGTCTACTGGCTGAACCCCGAGCCACGCGACCGGTGGGGCACCGGCGACTCCGCCGCGCCCGCCTACGCGGAGCTGGTGGAGATGCACGAGTGCCGCACGGCCCGGCAGCTCGGCGCACTGATCGCCCGCCTGCTGCCGGTCTGACTCGGGCGGCCCGGGATCAGGCCGGCGTCGGCACCGCCCGCCTGCCGCCGGTGTGACGTGCAGCGGCCCGGGTCGGGCCGGCGTCGGAAGGGAGGGCTGCTGCAGGAGAGGCTCAGCGGCCGTGGTCGACTGGACGGCCACGCCGACCACTCAACCGAGGACGCCGCCATGAGCCACCCGCCCGTGCCGCTCGGCACCTTCCCCACCCCCGTCGAACCGGCACCCCGGCTGGCCGCCGCGCTCGGGCTCGCACCCGGCGACCTGTGGGTGAAACGCGACGACCTGACCGGCCTGGGCGCCGGCGGGAACAAGATCCGCAAACTGGAGTGGACGGCGGGCGCTGCCCTGGCCGAGGGCGCGGACACCCTCGTGACCACGGGAGCCCCGCAGAGCAACCACGCCCGGCTGACCGCCGCCGCGGGCGCCCGGCTCGGCCTGGACGTCGTCCTCGTGCTGCGCGGCTCGCCCGGCGTCTCCCGGTCCGGGAACCTCGCCCTGGACGGCCTGTTCGGGGCGCGGCTCGCCTGGGCCGGCGAGGTGGACCGGGCCGGGCTGGACACGGCGGCGGCCGAGGTGTGCGGACGGCTGCGGGCGGCCGGCTCCCGACCGGCGCTCATCCCGTTCGGGGGCTCCGGCACGCTGGGCGCCCGGGGCTACGTCCGCTGCGGCGAGGAGCTGCGCGAGCAGGTGCCGGACCTGCGGACGGCCGTGGTCGCCCTCGGCTCGGGCGGCACCATGGCCGGGCTGGTCGCGGCCCTGGGCACCGGGTCGGTGCTCGGCGTGGACGTCGGCGCGCTGCCCGACCCGGCCGCGGCGGTGGCGGAGTTCGCGGCGCCGCTCACGCCGGAGAAAGTCACGGCGGCGGGGCTGCGGGTGCGCCGGGACCAGGTGGGCGACGGGTACGCGGCGCTGACCGGCCCGGTGCGCGAGGCACTCCGCCTGGCCGCCCGCACGGAGGGACTGGTCCTGGACCCGACGTACACGGGCCGTGCCCTGGCCGGCCTCCACGCGGCCGTCCGGGACGGCACCGTCCGGCCGGGCGAGAAGACGGTCTTCGTCCACACCGGCGGCCTGCCGGGCCTGTTCGGTCATGAGGACGCGCTCGCGTACGCGGAGGGCGGGGCGGAGACGTTCGGTGGCTGACGGCCGTGGGTGAGGGGGTGGGAGTGGGAGGGGCCTGTCGGCCGGTTGCCGGACGGCGTCGGGTCATGGGCGGAATCGCACCGCTTGAGGCCGGATCGGGCGGGCCGGGATCGGTTCAGGGCCGGGCCGGCCGGGTCGCACGGGGAGCGGCCCGGCCGGGATGGTGGCGGGCGGGCCCGCCGTCCGGTCAGCTCTTCGCGTACTCGTTCGCCATCGTCCCGGCGAAGTCGTAGACGATGACCGGCTCGTCACCGACCACCCAGGCGTCGTGACCGGGCGCGCACACGAAGACGTCACCGGGACCGACCTCGGCCTCGCCGCCGTCGCCGTCCATGCGGAGACGCATCCGTCCCTGCACCACGTATCCGTTGTGCGGGACCATGCAGCTTTCGGTGCCCGCGATCGGCGCCACGGACTCCGACCAGCGCCAGCCCGGCTCGAACGTACCCACCGCGAAGTCGAGCCCGGTCAGATGGAGCGCTTCGATGTGGCCGCGGGGGAAGTCGCGCCGTTCGTCCGGCTTCTCGACCGTCTTCACTTCCAGCATGACGGTGTCCTCCTTCCGGCCGCGGACCGCGGCCAGGGCCGGCCTCCGTCCCCCGGCGGCCTCGGACGGCACCGGCGCTGCGGCGGCGGCCGTACCCCACGGCTCCATCGTCGTCCCCGCAACTCGCCCGCGCCAATCAGGGGATACCGGACATCGATGTCCGTCGGCAGGTCGCCCCGGTGGGCTCGCGTGCGGCCTTGCTGGTGCCCGGGCGGGCCGGTCACCAGCTGGGGGCCGCCCGCAGCAGCAGGTCGTGGACGCGGGCCACGTCCGGGTTGTCGCAGGCGCCGGGACGCCGGACGAGGAAGCTGGTGTTGATCGGGGGATCCTCCGGTTCCAGCAGCGCCACCAGCGCGCCGGAGGCCAGCAGGTCCTGGCACAGATAGCGGGGCAGCACGCTGAACCCGGCGCCCCCGGCCACCGCCGCGAGGACCCCGCGCAGGTCGGGAACGGTCACGGCGGCGGTACGGGACAGCCGCCGGCCGAAGACGTGCCGCCAGTACCGGCGGGCGATCGGCAGATCCTCGGCGTAGGTGACGAGCGGGACATCGTGCAGGACGGCGGGGTCGAGGAGAACGGCGGAGCCGGGGGTGGGACTTCCCGCCGGGACCGGAGTCCCCGGGGCGCAGGCGTCCGGGGAGGCGGAGCCTGGGGTGGGAGTTCCGGCCTGGACCGGGCTCTCAAGGGCGGGAGCCTCCGGGCAGGCGGGGCCCGGGGTGGCGGAGTCCCGGGGGGCGGAACGCCGGGGGGCTGAGTCCGGCGCGGCGGAACCCGGAGTGGCGGAACCCGGGGTGGGGGCGCCCGGGGTGGGGGCGCCCCGTGTGGCGGCATCCCCGGCGGTGGCGTCCCCGGCGGTGGCGTCCCGTTGGCTCTGTCGCCCCCGCAGCCGCTCGGCCCAGACCGGGGCGGCGACCAGGACGAACTCCTCGTCGGCGAGCGGCACGGCGTGCACCGTACGGCCGCGCGGGCGGGTCGTGGCGATCACCAGGTCGTGGCGGCCCGCGCGGAGTTCCTCCAGCAGCGGATCGGTCAGCCCCGTCGACACCCGCAGCCGCAGCCCCTCGGCGACCAGTGGGGCCAGAGCCGGCAGCACGGTGGTGCAGAGGAACTCCGCCGGGCCGGCCAGATGGACGGGCTCGGCGCGGGCGCCGGCCGGCGGGGTGGGCCCGGCGACGACGGCCAGGTCGTCCAGGGGCGCGGCGATCCGGGCCGCCAGCTCGTCGGCCACCGGCGTGGGCGTGACCCCGCGCGGCAGCCGTTCGAACAGCTCACGGCCGGTCTGCCGTTCCAGCGCGCGCATCTGCGTCGTCACCGTCGGCTGCGACAGCCCGAGCAGGCGGGCGGCGCCGGTGAAGGAGCCGGAGCGGTACACGGCGAGGAAGGTGCGCAGCAGGTTGAGGTCGAGTGAGGGGGTCTCCACGGTCCGAGTATCACCGCCCGCTGTTCCCTCGGACCCATAGGAGATCGAATGGCTGTCATTCGTTACCGCATTGGATGTCTATGGGTGCGGTCGCCTACGTTCTCTTGCACAGACCCAAGCTTTTCGAAGACAGAACCCGGGAGACCCCATGTCGAAGATCCTGTTCGTGATGACCGGCGCCGATCACTGGACGCTCGCCGACGGCACCGCGCACCCGACCGGTTTCTGGGCCGAGGAAGCGGTCGTCCCGTACCGCGCCCTCAGGGCCGCCGGTCACGAGGTCGTCGTCGCCACCCCGGGTGGTGTGGTCCCGCCGGTCGACCGGGCGAGCCTGGCGGCCGAGGTCAACGGCGGCCAGGAGAAGGCCGACGAGATCGCCCGCGCCGTGGAGGAGATGACCGAGCTGCGTACGCCGGTGAAGCTCGCGGAGGTGGACCTCGCCGACTTCGCCGCCGTCTTCTACCCGGGCGGGCACGGCCCCATGGAGGACCTGGCCGTGGACGCCGACTCCGGCAGGCTGCTGGTGGCGGTCCTGGACTCGGGCAAGCCGCTGGCCGTGGTCTGCCACGGTCCGGCCGCCCTGCTCGCCGCGGTCCGGGCGGACGGTACCAACGCCTTCGCCGGCTACCGGGTGGCGGCCTTCACCAACGAGGAGGAGACGCAGGGCGGTCTCGCCGGGCAGGCCAGGTGGCTGCTTCAGGACCGGCTGACCGAGGCGGGCGTCGAGGTGGGAGCGGGCGAGCCGTGGGCGCCGCACGTGGTGGTCGACCGCACCCTGGTCACCGGCCAGAACCCGGCGTCTTCCGCCCCGGTGGCCGAGGAGCTGCTGAAGCGGCTGGGCTGAACCGGCTGAACTGATGCGGCTGGGCTGAAGGAGCCGCCCGTGGAGCGGCGTGCCGTCCCCCGTCCCGAGCCCGGTCGTCCCGTCGACGGCCGGGCCGTCTCCGAGCGCCCGGCCGCCAGGAGGCCGACCGGTCCGCCGTACCACGGTCCGGGGTGCTGCCGGAACCGGACAGTCGTGCCGTGACAGCGGAACACCGGAAGGGCCACTGGGGCCGGAGCGAAATCCCGGACACCGCGCGTACCGTCCGGCCCGCGCACCGCTAGGTTGGGCGGCATGAGCAACCTTGACCGCGCACCCGTGCCCAGCGTCTGCGGTGGCCGCGGCTTCGTCGTCGCCGAACCGGTGCGCGAGCTGCTGAGTCCCCGGCACGTGAAGCTGGGCGAGTCGACCGAGGTACGCCGGCTGCTGCCGAACCTCGGGCGGCGCATGATCGGCGCGTGGGCCTTCGTCGACCACTACGGCCCCGACGACATCGCCGACGAGCCGGGCATGCAGGTGCCGCCCCACCCGCACATCGGGCTCCAGACGGTCAGCTGGCTGCACGAGGGCGAGGTGCTGCACCGGGACTCCACGGGCAGCCGGCAGACGATCGGGCCCCGGCAGCTGGGCCTGATGACCTCGGGCCGCGCGATCAGTCACTCCGAGGAGACCCCGCGCCCGCACGCCCGCTTCCTGCACGGGGCCCAGCTGTGGGTCGCCCTGCCCGACGAACACCGGCACACCGACCCGCGGTTCGAGTACCACCCCGAGCTGCCCCAGGTCACCGCGCCCGGGCTGACCGCCACGGTGATCCTGGGCGAGCTGGACGGCGCCCGGTCGCCCGGTACGACGTTCACCCCGATCGTCGGCGCCGACCTCGCCCTCGCCGGGGGCACCGACGTACGTCTGCCGCTGGAACCGGACTTCGAGTACGGCGTACTGGCGATGTCCGGCGAGGTGCTGGTGGACGGGGTGCCGGTGCTCCCCGGCTCGATGCTCTATCTGGGCTGCGGACGGTCCGAACTGCCGCTGCGCGCCGAGTCGGACGCCGGGGTCATGCTGCTGGGCGGCGAGCCGTTCGC
This sequence comes from Streptomyces sp. NPDC006309, assembly GCF_040613095.1. Taxonomy (NCBI): domain Bacteria; kingdom Bacillati; phylum Actinomycetota; class Actinomycetes; order Kitasatosporales; family Streptomycetaceae; genus Streptomyces; species Streptomyces sp. NPDC006309. The sequence goes on from NZ_JBEXRO010000016.1 coordinate 157,960, forward strand.
CGAGGAACTCCTCATGTGGTGGAACTTCGTGGCCCGCACCCAGGCCGAGATCGAACAGGCCCGCGCGGACTGGACGGAGGGCTCCCGCTTCGGCGAGGTGAAGGGCTACGACGGAGCCCCGTTGCCCGCGCCCGCGCTGCCGCCGGTACCGCTGAAACCCCGCGGAAGGGCTCGCTGACCCTCCAAGAGGAGCCACTGCGTGATGCCCTTGGCTCAGATCCGGAACGGGTCTGTTCGCCCGACTGCTCCTCAGCGTGGTGCATCAAACCGCAAAGGGGTCGTCCATGACGCCACAGAGCCGCACCAGCCCTGACTGTCCCTCGTCACCGACCTGCACATCGAGGCTGACCCGTGTCGCAGTCGCAGCCGGTGGCAGCTGACGAATTCACCGCCAAAAAGCGGCTTACAGCCGCGTCGCCTTCCAGGCCGACGACCGCAAGACGCACCGGCCCTCGCTCGATGCACCAAGGCACCAGGCGCCGGACGGCCAACAGGCGCTCCGGGTGGCCGAGATGGTGCACGGCCGCCCCCACCACTCGGGTCCCGCACCGAGCATCGACTCGCTGCCGCCGGGTGAAGCTCACGACTGCGACTACTTCCGGGGCCGGCTCATCGAGCAGGATCTCTTAGCCCGGAGCATCGCCATCCGCGTGTTCCGCACGGAGTCCGTGTGCTGAACGCCGTCGACGGCGATCCGTCGGTTCCCAGGCGCCGCTCCAGGTCCGGAGCCTGGATGACGTGCTCGACAAGGCGTGGCCTTCACCACAATTTACCCATTTATGGACAGAGGCGTGCCTATAAATACTTACGAGGCCGATTGCCCTCCTTCAGCGATCAGTACAGGCACGCAAAGACCGATGGCATGGAGAAACGCTTGATCACGCTGCGTAAACGAAGCACCGGGCTGGTGGCTGCTGCCGGCGTACTCGGCGGCGTACTCGCAGTCACGGCGCTCGGCGGTACGAGTAACGCTGCCACCAGCGGCAACGATGCCGGGAACCGCCCTGCATCGCAGGCGGCGCCGGTGAATCGGACGGGCTCCCAGGAAATCTCCGACGCTCGCATAAAGATCACGCCTGGGCAAGGTGCCTACAACGTCGGGACCAACGACCCGGTCAGTGTCACCGTCGGCAACGGAAAGCTCACCAAGGTGACCATGACCGCCGTCGCGACCGGCGCCGAGATCCCGGGCACCCTGTCCGCGGACGGCACCTCCTGGAAGCCGAACAGCCGGCTGGAGCGCGCCACCGAATACCAGATCGCCGCAGAGGCCGCGGACGCCAAGGGCCGCTCCGCCACCGGTAACGCCACGATCACCACGGTCTCCCCGGCCAACGACTTCATCGGGCACGTATCCCCCGAAGCCGGCTCGACCGTCGGCGTGGGCATGCCGGTGACGATCGACTTCGACAAGGCGGTCGGCGACCAGGCTGCCGTGGAGGCGGAGATCCAGGTCGGCTCCAGCAGCGGCCAGCGGGTCGTCGGTCACTGGTTGAACGACCACCGCTTGGACTTCCGCCCCGCGAGTTACTGGAAGCCCCGCTCCACCGTCACCGTGACGCTCAACCGCCACGGCATCCGGAAGACGGTCACGTTCAAGATCGGACGGAGCCAGATCAGCACCGTCGACGCAAAGACGAAGCAGATGACCGTCGTCCGGGACGGCAAGACGATCAAGACCATTCCGATCTCGTCAGGCAGCCGCGAACACCCGACGTACAACGGTCAGATGGTGATCTCCGAGAAGTTCGGGCGGATCCACATGAACGGTGCGAGCGTCGGCCTCACGGAGAAGGACGGCAAGCCTTCGTACGACATCAAGGCCGTACCGCACGCTATGCGCCTCACCGACTCGGGCACGTTCATCCACGGCAACTACTGGGGTACCGGCTCGGTCTTCGGCAAGGTCAACACCAGCCATGGCTGCGTAGGCATGAGGGATGTCAGGGGCGGCGGCGACGGCAGGCAGCCGGCCGCGTGGTTCTTCGACCACTCGATGATCGGTGACCTCGTGATCGTCAAGAACTCCGAGGACAAGACCGTGCTGGCCCCGGACAACGGCCTGAGTGACTGGAACATGCCGTGGAGCGAGTGGGCCGCGGGCAGCCCCATCACCTGACATCACGGCACTCTCCACGCGTCCGGACCGATATCCCCTCCGCCAGGCGGTGGCCGACACCCTGTCGGCCACCGCCTGTGGCGTCACGAGGCTCGAACAGCCCTGCGCCTGGCAGCCCCCACCAGGTACGCGGGGAACGGTGAGCCGGGTTCGGCGCGCGGCACGGAGCCGGCCCACTACAGCGCCACCTACGTCGTGGTGGGCAGCCGGTTCGAGCGATGGCCTCCTTGGACCATGAGCCGGCCGTGGGGATCACGGGCCGGGTCACCTGGAGCCGGCGCTTCCTCGGTGGGGGTCATGCGTAGCGGCTGAGGTCGTGGAAGAACCCGGGGACGGGGGTCACCAGGCCCCGGCGGGTCGCTTCGCTGTAGACGTGCGCGCCCACGGCCAGGTCGAGCACGCCTAGACCGAACGGCGAGAAGACCACGGGGCGGTCGGCGGGGATCCGGACCTTGTTCTCCAGCACGTCGTAGAGCGTGCCGTCGATGAACGACCGGTCCCCGGCGGCCTGTTCGGCCAGGTGGGGGGAGGTCTGGGCCTTCAGGCAGTGCTCGACGTCGTCCACGATGTTGGTGGAGGACAGGATGATCTCCGGCGAGAGGTCCCGTAGCGAGATGTGGAGCACCGTCGGATTGTGCGCGAACCACTCCACGTCCTTGACATGGGGTTCCCCGGCGGTGGTGGCGAAAATGATCAGGTCGGAGGTGCGGACGGCGGTCTCGGCGTCGTCCACCACGACCACGGTGTCGCTGTGTCCCGTGCCGGAGACGTAGTCGGCGAAGCTGCGCGCGTACTCGGCGGCGTGGTCGTAGACGCTGATCGTGTCGAACTCCCAGCCGGTGCCGGACAGATACCGGTGGATGTAGCGGGCGATCAGGCCGGTGCCGAAGAAGGTGACGCGGCGGGGGCGTTCCCTCCCGGCGTGGAGCCGGTCCGCGGCCAGCGCTGCGGAGGCGGCGGTGCGCGTGGCGCTGACGATGGAGCTCTCCAGGCACGCGAACGGGTAGCCGGTGTCGTGGTCGTTGAGGATCAGGACGGCCGAGGCCCTGGGCAGGCCGGAAGTGATGTTGGCCGGGAAGCTGGAGATCCACTTGATGCCGTCGACACCGAACTCCGCGCCCAGGGAGGCGGGCAGAGCGATGATGCGGGAGTCCGGACGGTCGGGGAAGCGGAGGAAGTAGCTGGGGGGGTTGACGGTCTGCAGCCGGCCGTGGGCGGAGTAGGCCCTGGCGACGAGGTCGACGATGTCCTGCTCGTGGCCGTCGAGGACGTCGTGGACGGTGGCTCCGCTGACGACGGAGAACTGAGGGGTGCCGGACAAGGCGGTAACTCCTTGGGAGGAACGGAGACGACGGGGTGGTGGAAGGGGCGGAGGTCAGCTGTTCGCTGTCGGTTCCTGCTCCGGGGAACTCTTCGGCGCGGTGTCCTCGGCCTTGACGCGGCTCTCCCACAGCGCCACGGCGACGGTCGCCGCCAACGTGGCGCAGAAGAGACCGCTTTGGTACGGCAGCCGGTGCAGGATCAGCGCCAGCACGCCGCCCAGGAGGCCGGCTGCGACGGCGCGCTTGCTGGTGAAGCAGGATACGACCAGGCCGATGTACGTGGCGTAGATCGCGAAGTCGAGTCCCAGGCCGTTGATGCGTGAGACGTCTTTGCCGAACACGTAGCCGACCAGCGTGCTGGAGAGCCAGCCGGCGTACATCAGCACCGAAGCGGCCAGGACGTACCAGTGCTGCTGGCCGCGCCGGTCGCCGGTGGTGCCGTCGTACCGCTTGGCGGCCAGGATGTAGATCGCGTCGATCATGCCGAAGGCCAGTACGGCGCGCCACAGCGCCGGCAGATGCCGGATGCGCGCCGACAGGGCGGCCGAGTAGAAGACGTGGCGCATGTTCACGACCAGGCAGGTCGCGACGATGAGGAACCAGGCCGTGCCGGCCGACAGGAGCCCGGTGGCGATCATCTGGGCGGAGCCGCCGTTGACGAGGGCGCTCATCAGCATGGTGTCGAACAGGCTGAGGTCCGCCTGTTGTGCGACGGCGCCGAACAGCAGGCCGAAGGGAAGGGCACCGAGCGCGAGGGGAAGCGCGTCACGCAGTCCGGTGCGGATCTCCTGCCCGCGGCTCGGCAGCCGGGCGGGCAGCGGAGATGTGCTCATCGAGTGCTCCGTCACAGCAGGAACTTGGCCAGGGCGAACGAGGCGACGGCGGAGGCGAAGACCAGGAAGAAGTTGTCCTTCTTGAAGACGCCGACTCCGAAGCCCGTCAACGCGCCCACCAGGTAGGGCGAGAGCCGGCCCGGGGCCCCGGCCGGGGCCGGGGCGAGGACCACGGACGGCACGATGATCGCCATCAGGACGGCAGGCATCACATAGGGCAGGGCCCGCTCGATGCCGCCCGGCATCCGCTCCGGCCTGAGCGGGCCGAAGAAGCAGAACCGCAGGGCGAACGTCACCACGCCCATGAGCACGATGGTCACTGTGATCATGCCGTCACATCCCGAGGTCGGCACGCAGGACGGCCGCGATGCCCTCCGGGTGCGTGGCATTGAGGTAGTGGCCGCCGTCGGCGCTGACCTCGAGGCGTACGGTGTCGCTGAACAGTTCCCAGTTGCGTGCCGTCTCCTCGTGGCCCTGGGCGAGGGGGTCGTCCTCGGCCAGCAGAACGGTGAGCGGGCAGTCCAGGCGGCTGGCGGGCAGGGTGGACAGGGCCTGGTGGAAGGCGCGCGTCGCCTGCGCCGTGTCGTACTGGAAGGCGCGGGCCAGGTCCGTGCGTTCCTTGACGCCCAGGCCGGCGATGTCCTCCAGGCCGGTGTTGTCCACGAGCCAGTCCAGGATCTCCTGGTCCGACATGTCGACCACCTCGTTCGAGGCGTGGGCGGCGGGGTCCACGGACTTGAGCAGCTTGGCGACCACGAGCAGTCCCCGCACGTCCACTCCGCGCTCGCGGAGCCGGGGCACGGTGGCGAGGCCGAAGGCGGAACCGGCGCAGTGGCCCAGGAGCATGACGGGAGAGTCGGCCGAGCGCTGGATCTCCTCGGCGAGCTGCTGGGCGAGCTGCTCCACCGGGACCGGCGCGAAGGTGTCGTCGCGGGTACGGGCGGGCAGCTCCACACCGAGCACCCGGACCGGAGTTTCGGTCTGGGCGAGGTGCTTGGCGAGGGCTACGTAGCTGACCGCGCTGCCACCCGCGAAGGGCACGCAGACCACGGTCGCTCGTGGCCGGGCACACTCGCCGCCCGCGGCCGCGGTGAGGTCGACCAGCAGGTCACGCCGGGTGCCGGACTGCTGCTCCATGAGCCGCTGGGCCAGAAGCCGTGCCGTGGGGTGGGCCAGCAGGTCCCGCAGCGAGACGCGGCCTTCGGAGGCTGCCGCGACCTTCATCGCGGCCAGCGAGTGCCCGCCGATCTCGAAGAAGTTGTCCGTGACACCGACGGTCTGCGGAGCCTGGCCCAGCACGCCGGCGAACAAGTCCCGCACCAGCCGCTCGTGCTCGTCGGCCGGAGGCACCGCGTCGGTGCGGTCGGCGGCGGCCAGCTCATGGCGGCCCAGGGCCTTGCGGTCGACCTTGCCGTTTCCGGTGAGCGGGAACTCCGTCAGGCGCACCAGGATCTCGGGGTGCATGTAGGAGGGCAAGAAGGCGGACAGCTTGCCGTGGAACGCGGACAGATCGGGTTCCGCCGTGCCGCAGTAGAAGGCCACGAGCCGCTTCTCGCCGCGCAGTTCGCGGGCCAGTGTGACCGCGCCGGCCACTCCCGGCAGCCGTTCCAGCACGCTGTCGATCTCGGACAGTTCGATGCGGTGGCCGCGTACCTTCACCTGGGTGTCGAGACGGCCCGCGCAGTCCAGGCTGCCGTCCGGCAGCCAGCGCCCCACGTCGCCGGTGCGGTACATGATCTCCGACCGGTCGTCGAGCGTGTTGGGGACGAAGACCGCGGCGGTGCGCTCCTCGTCGTTGACGTAGCCGAGTCCCACACCGGCGCCGGTCACGCAGATCTCGCCGTAACTCCCTATCGGGCGCGGCGAGTCGTCGGGACCGACGACGTGGATGCCCGTGTTGACGACAGGCCGTCCGACGGGAGTCCGGCTGTCCTCCACCGGGTGCTCGATGATGTGGTGCGTGACGTCGTCGGACGCCTCGGTGGGGCCGTAGGCATTGACGAGCGGGACGTCGTAGTGGGCGAACCAGCGGCGTGTCAGGGCGGGCGGCAGCGGCTCCCCCGTGACCATGTTGAAGCGCAGGTCGGGCAGGCCGGCCGGGCGCTGCTCGACCTCGGTGAGCAGGGCGTCCAGGTAGGACGGCACGACTTCCAGGATGGTGATGCGGTCGTCGCGCAGGGCGGTGAGGAACGCGCCGGCCTCGACGATCTCGTCCTGCCCGTAGATCACGGTGCTGCCGCCGCACATCCAGGCGACGAGCAGCTGCCAGACGGAGATGTCGAAGCACTGCGTGGCGATCTGCGCCACCCGGTCGGCCGCGGTGAGCTTGAGGTCGGTCTCCTTGGCCAGCAGGTGGTTCAGCATGCCGGAGTGGCGGATCGTCGCGCCCTTGGGCTCCCCGGTGGAACCGGAGGTGAAGATGATGTAGGCGACGTCGTCCGCACGGGGCCGGGTGGCGGGCGCGGCCGGAACGACCGAGGCCGCCTGTTCGTGGGCGAGGACGTCGATCCCGTCGATCCGCTCGTCCAGCAGGCTCTGCAGGCGGGCGGCGTCCTCATCGGCCGCGACGACATGGCGGCAGCCGCTGCGGCGGAGCACGGAGACGATGCGGTCGGCGGGGTAGGCGCGCTCCTGCGGCAGGTACACGGCGCCGCACTTCAGTACGGCGAGGACGGTCACCGCCCAGGCCGTGCCACGCGACAGCATGGTCGCCACCACGTCCCCGGCGCGCACTCCCCGGCCGGAGAGGAAAGCGCCGAAGCGGTCGGATTCCTCGTCCAGTTCGGCGTAGGTCAGACTCCGCTCACCGTGCCGCACGGCGACCGCGTCGGGATGGCGCCGGGCCGACGCGGCGAACGCGTCGACGAAGGTGCCGTCGGGCAGGTCCAGGCGGGGTCCGCCGCTGAACTCCCGCAACGCGGCCCTCTCCCGGTGCCCCAGCAACGCGGGCAGACGCAGCGGCTGTTCTGGATCGGCCGCGAGCAGGGCGAGTGCCTGCGTGTAGTAGGTCCCCATGCGGGCCATCCTGGCCGCGTCGAAGACGTCCGGGTGGTAGTGGATGCTGAGCAGCACCTCGTCGGAGACCGCGTCCTGGGAGAACTCCGCACGGAAGGGGAATTCCGTCTGCGCGTTGACGACGGAACGGACCAGGGCGAAACCGTCCCGCTCCCCCAGGCTCTTGAGGACGTGGAAGTGCGTGAAGTTGAAGACCGTCTCGAAGAGCATGTCGCGGTTGCCGACCGCGCGTTTGATCTCCGCCATGGGGAAGCGGCGGTGCGGCAGCATGTCGCTCTCCGCCTCGTACACCGAACGCGCCAGATCGGCCCAGGTGCCCTTCTCCGGCAGCCGCAGCCGGAACGGCACCGTGTTCAGGAACAGGCCGGGGACGGTCTCGCCGCCCTCCGCCTCGGGACGCCCCGAGTGCTCGTAACCGGTCAGTACGTCGTTCGTGCCCGCCACGAACCCGAGCACCGCCGTGTGCGCCGCGAGCAGGAGCGATTTGACCGGGATCCGCAGCTGGTGAGCGCGCTCGATCAGCCGGGCGGACAGGCCCTCCGGCAGTCCGACGTCGTGAATGACCACCTCGGGCAGGTCCTCGTCCGTCCGGGCCGCGGACCGGTGACGCGGCAACAGCGTCCCCTGGGCCTCGTCCATCAGGTCCAGCCAGAAGGCGCGCTGCTCGACGGAGTTGAGTGCCTGCCGCTCCAGGGCGATGAAGTCCCGGTAGGCCACGTCGTAGGTGCGGACCTCGGGCTCGCGGCCGTCGAGCAGGGCGAAGTAGGCGGTGAAGATGTCGCGGTGGATGGTGTTGACGCTCCAGCCGTCGAGCGCCGCGTCGTGGTAGCTGAGCGAGTACTGGAACTCCTCGGGTCCCAGCAGGTGCAGGTGGACGCGGACCAGGTCGGCGGTTCCGTGGACGAAGCCGGCGCGCAGTTCCTGCTGCGAGAAGGCCTCCAGAGCGGCCTTCTGCCCGGAGGGGGTGAGCCCGCGCAGGTCGTGGACGACCAGCGGGGAGGGTGCCTCCGCGTGCACCACCTGGATCGGTTCACCGAACCCGTGCAGGTGGAACGAGGTGCGGAAGACCGTGTGGCGCCGCGCCACATGCGCGACGGCCCGCTCGAACACGCCGACGTCGACGCGCTCGCCGATGCGGTAGCTGAGGATGTCGTGGTAGAGACCCTCGACATCGCTTCGGGTCGCCTCGTAGATCAGGCCGACCTGGAGCCGGGACATCGGGTAGGCGTCGACGGCGTGCTGGGGCAGGACCGCGCGGTCGGCCTCGTCGAGCAGCGCGAACGGTTCGACGGCAGCCGGGGCGTCGGTCCCCGTCCCGGTGGACTCCCCGGTCTCGACGACCTCGGCGAGTTCGCCCACCGTCGGGTGGGCGAAGAGCGCCTGGAAGGAGAACCGCAGACCCGCCGCGCGAGCGCGGGCCAGGACGGTGATGAACTTGATCGAGTCGCCGCCGAGCGCGAAGAAGTTGTCGTGGACGCCGACCGCCTCCACGCCGAGCACATCGGCCCAGATGGCGGCGAGCGTCTGCTCCGTGGGCGTGCGCGGCGCCACGACGGGAGCCGCGCCGGCCGGGTCGGTGCCCGTGACCGCGGGCCGCGGCAGCGCCTTGAGGTCACGCTTGCCGTTGTGGTTGGTGGGGATGCCCTCGACCTCGACGATGTACTGCGGAACCATGTAGGACGGCAGTTCCGCGGCGAGATGCCGGCGCAGCGCTTCGGTGCCGAAACCGGCTCCGGCGACCACGTAGGCGACCAGGGCCCTGTCCCCGGAGACGTCCTCCACAGCGGTCACGGCGCAGTCGGTGACGCCGGGGCAGGCGCCCGCCACATGCTCGATCTCACCCAGCTCGATGCGGTATCCGCGCACCTTGACCTGGGTGTCGATGCGGCCCAGGTACTCGACCGTCCCGTCGGGGAGCCAACGTGCCAGGTCACCCGTGCGGTAGATGCGGCCGGTCGGCCCGAACGGGTCGGGCAGGAAACGCTCCGCGGTCAGCTCGGGTGCGTTGAGGTAGCCACGTGCCAGCCCCACTCCGGCGATGCACAGCTCGCCCGGGGTGCCCACCGGGGCGAGTGCCCCGGTGCTCGTCCGTATGTGGAGGCGGATGTTGTCGATGGGGCGCCCGATGGGGATCGACCGGGTGCTGTCCACCGTGGCGCACGGCTGGCAGGTGACGTCGACGGCGGCCTCGGTGGGGCCGTACAGGTTCACCAGCTGCGCACGGGAGCCGATGACGTCCTGGAACGACCGGGCATGCGCGACGGCGAGCGCCTCACCGCTGGCGAAGACCCGGCGTACGGTGCCCAGCCTGTCCTCGCTGCCGGCCGCCGAGACGTACTGGAGGAACGCGTTGAGCATGGGCGGCACGAAGTGCAGCGTGGTCACACCGGCGGCGGCGACGCGCTCCACGATCCGCTCCGGGTTTTTCTCCTCGCCGTTGGGCAGCGTGACCACGGACGCCCCCGCGATGGACCACCAGAAGATCTCCCACACCGAGACATCGAAGGTGAAGGGCGTCTTGTGAAGGATGACGTCGTCACTGCCCAGGGGGAACGCCCGCTGCATCCACCACAGTCGGTTCACGATGGCGCGGTGCTCGACCATGACGCCCTTGGGCTTGCCCGTGGAACCGGAGGTGTAGATGACGTACGCGAGGTCGTCGGGCCCGCTGAGCGGCTCCGGAGCACCCGGGTCGGTGTCGTTGTCGTACGCTGCCGTCACATCGACGCTCCGGCGGCCGGCGACGACCTCCCGGGTCTCGTCCGTGGTCACGACGAGGTCGGTGCGGCTGTGGTCGAGGATGTAGTCGATGCGGTTGCGCGGCAGGGCGGGATCGACCGGCAGATAGGCGCCACCCGCCTTGAGGACGGCGTAGATCGCCACCAGCATCCGGGGCGAGCGCGGCACGCAGACGCCCACCACGGTGCCGGCCCGGACACCGCGAGCGCGCAGGACCCGGGCGAGGCGGTTGGCGGCCGCGTTCAGTTCGCCGTAGGTCATGCCGTCGTCGACGACGGCGGTCGCGTCCGGCGTGTCCGCCGCCCGCTCCTCCAGGAAGCTGTGCAGCGTGCGCGTCTCGGGGAACGGCGCGTCGGTGTCGTTGAACTCGCCGCTGATCATGGCCAGTTCCGACTCGTTGGCCGCGAGGCGTGCCGCCAGTGGTGCTCCGGGATCGGCGAGCAGCACGGCGAACAGCTCGGCATACGTGTCGGCGAGCCGCTGCGCGGTGGGGGCGTCGAAGAGCCGGGGGTCGAAGCGGACGACGACGGCGTCGGCCTGTATGTCGAACAGGATCGGGCAGCCCGCCTGCTCGGCGTGGTCCGGCGTGAGCCGGGAGTCCAGCGTCAGCATGAGGTCGCTGGGCTGTTCCTTCTCATGCCGCAGAAGTTCCTGCACGGGGATGTCGAGGTGCTCGGCCGCCTCCAGGTAGCGCGCCCGCACCGAGGTGAGGAGGTCGCGACCGGTGTGGTCGGCCGAAACCGGGACCGAGAGCGGTACGGCCGCGTCGGCGACCGGAAGGAAGACGGTGACGTCCTGCCGGTCGGTGGCCCGGGCGGCCAGGAGCACGAGGACCGTGCCAGCCAGCACACGCCGCAGCATCGGGTCGTCGCCGGTGAGCTTGCCGGCTGCCGCGATCGCCGCGGCGGGAATCCCGGCCCGCGCGTGATGGCTTCCACCGGGATGCCCGCGCAGGTGGTCCCGGACCAGGACGGTCGGCTCGGTCCACGCCTGCCGTTGTCCCTGCCAGTACTCAGCCTGCTCGGGGTGGGCGCGCAGCGCCTGCTGAAGTGCGATGACGTTACTCATGGAGCGGTTCCTAGAATGCGAAGTCGGCGGCGGGGGCGGCGGGGGCGGCCGTCGTGGGCGTCGGCGGGAAAACGGGCAGACCGGGGAAGTGCAGCACCTCGTCGAGGGCGGCCACGACCTGTTCCAGCAGTGATTCCGCGGACTGCCGCGTGAACAGAGCGGTGGAGTATTCGAGTTCGAGGCACAGTCCGTCAGGGCGCTGATACGCCTGCAAATTGAGGTCGAAGCGGCTGGTGCCCGGATGCAGCAGCGAGACCGTGACGCGGCGCCCGTGCTTGCGGAAGGCGTAGAAGTCGATGTTCTGTAGCGCGAAGAACGCGTCGAACAGCGCGTTGCGGCTCAGATCCCGCTGGGACGCCACCTTCTCGACCAGCCGCTCGAACGGGTAGGCCTGGTGGGTGAGCGCGTTGCGGTGTTCACGGCCGGCGCGGGCCAGCAGCTCGCCCAGCGTCGTGCGGTCGTCGATCCGCAGGCGCAGTGGCACCGTGTTGACGAACATGCCGATCACACGGTCGACATCGGGATGCACCCGTCCGCTCATCGGGCAGCCGACGACAAGGTCGCGCTGCCCGCTGAGCCGGGCCAGCACGGTGGCGTAGGCGATCAGCAGGACGGAGAAGTCGGTGACCGAGTGAGCGGTGGCGCACCGGCGGACGGCATCCTGGCACGCCGTCCCCAACTCGCGTCGTACGACGGCACCCCGGGAGCTGCGGATGGCGGGCCGAGGGTGGTCCGTCGGCAGGTCCAGCGGTGGCGGGGCGTCCCGCAACGTGTCCAGCCAGTACGCACCGTCCTGCGCGAACCGGCCTTCCTCCAGCTCCCGGGCGAGCCACTGGCCGGCCGCGGCGTAGCCGGTCGCCGGTTCCTCGGGCGGAACGCCGACGTAGAGGTCGAACAGCTCGTCGACGAGGAGAGCGAGCGATACACCGTCGAAGACGATGTGGTGAACGTCCAGGTAGAGGCGGTCGTCGCAGCCTTCTCCCTGGACGAGCAGAGCTCGTATCAAGGGGCCCGTCCCGAGGTCGAAGGGACGGACGAACCGGGCGACGACTTCGTCGTCCGTGGGCACCTCCGGCCCGGACAGGACGTCGAGCGGCACGTTCACCGCACTCCGGACGTCCTGGCGGACCCGGGGAACGCCGTGGACGTCCAGCTCGGTGACGAACCGTGTCCGCAGGGCACCGTGCCGCGCCGTCAGCGTGTGCAGGGCGGTCCGCAGCCGCTCGGGGTCCAGCTGCCCGCTCACGTCCAGACGCGCCGGGATGTTGTACGCGAGCGACTCCTCGTCGGCCTGCCACAAGGCGTAGAGACCACGCTGTTGCGGATGCAGGGGAACGTCACCGCCGGCCGGTACACCGGGAATGGGGGCGAAGTCCTCGGCGTCACCGTCCGCCACGGCGCGAGCCATGTCGCGCAGCGTGCGCGTGGCGAAGAGCTCCTGGAAACTCAGCGCCCCGCCCAGAACGCGCCCGATCCTTCCGATGAGCACTCCGGCGGTGATGGACGTGCCGCCGAGTTCGAAGAAGTCGCTGTCCGGGCCGATCAGTTCGGGCTCGGTGTGCAGCACCTCCGCCCAGAGAGCGGCCAGCTTCTCCTCCTCGGGGCTCAACGGCCCGGACCGGGGACGGACGGAGACGGCCGGCGGGGGAAGCCGGGCGGTGTCGACCTTGCCGTTGGCGTTGAGCGGCAGCCGGGGTACGCGCACGATCCGGTCCGGGCACATGTAGGCGGGCAGGCGACGCCTCAGCTCGCTCAGGACACCGTCCTCGTCGCAGCCGGCGTCCGTCACGGCGTAACCCGTCAACCGCTTGCCCGTAGCGGTCTCATGGACGACGGTGTGAGCGTCGCGCACGCCCGGTACGTCCAGGAGGGCGCTGTTGACCTCCTTGACCTCCACCCGGTGGCCACGGATCTTCACCTGGTCGTCGGTACGGCCGTGGAAGTACAGCACGCCGGTGGGGTCGGCGCTGACCAGATCGCCGGTGCGGTAGTAGCGCTCGCCGTCGAGCACGCGGAAACTCTTCGCCGTGGCATCGGGGTTGTACAGGTAGCCGCGCGCCAGTCCCAGGCCGCCGGTGAACAGTTCGCCGATCTGTCCGGCCGGCACGGGCCGCAGGTCGCGGTCGAGGACGCGGGTGGTCGTGCCGGTGACCGGACGGCCGATGGGAATGGCCGACTCGTAGGTGCGGTCGACGGGGAAGACGGTCGTGAAGGTGGTGTTCTCCGTGGGGCCGTAGCAGTTGAGCACCCGCAGATCCGGGCAGGCGTCGAGCACCCTGTTCACGTGCGGACAGGAGAGGGTGTCGCCTCCCACGAGGAGCGTACCGAGGCCCTCGAACAGCGACACGTCCTCGTCGACGAGTTGGTGGAACAGCGGCGCGGTCAGCCACAGGACGGTGGTCCCGGCCTCCCGCAACGCCAGTTTCAGTCGCTGAGGGACGACCAGCGTCTCCTGGCCGACGATGTGCAGGACGGCCCCGTTCAGGAGCGCGCCCCAGATCTCGAAGGTCGAGGCGTCGAACTCGAGGGCTCCGGTCAGCAGGAAACGCTCGTCCCGGGAGAACGCGAAGTAGTCCGTGTCCTTGACTAGGCGCACCACCCCACGGTGTTCCACCATCACGCCCTTGGGGCGCCCGGTGCTGCCGGAGGTGTACATCACGTAGGCGAGCGCGTCCGCCGGGATCCGGGGCGGCTCGTGGGCCGCCGGCACGGCGTCATCGGCGAGCAGGTCGGGAAGCGTGCGGAGGGCGGTGCCTTCCGGGAGTGCGTGGCGCACCGCCTCGCCGGCTTCCGGTGCGCACACCACCAAGGGCGTACGCGCGTCGCTGAGTATGCGGTTGAGCCGCTCCGCGGGGAAGTCCGGATTGACGGGGAGGTAGGCCCCGCCGGCCAGAACGATCCCCAGCATGCAGACCACGGCGTCCGCGGACCGGGGGAACGCCATGGCGACGAGTGTCTCGTGGCCGACCCCGAGTCCGCGCAGACGTCCGGCCACGCGATGGGCCTGATCACGCAGTTCCCGGTAGGTCAGGCGGTGGTCACCGAAGACGACCGCTGTTCTGTCCGGCGACTGCTGCGCCTGCTCTTCGAACAGCCCGATGAGATTGTGCTGCCCGGTCATCAGATACCCACCTGGTTGTCTACCGCCTGTACCGCCGGACGGCGTCGAGTGATCTGTCCTGCGCCGCCGCCCAGATCGAACCGGTCCTTGACCCATTCGTCGTCGTAAATGGAATCGAGATAGCGCTCACCGAGATCCGGAGAGATCGCGACGACCGGCATGTCGGCCCTTTCCGTGGAAATGCGGTGCATCATCCCCGCAAGAACGGTTCCCGTGGAGCCTCCGAAGAGGTAACCTCGTCCGGCCATCGTCCGGCACATACGGATCGTGTCCACTTCCGGAACCATGATGATCTCGTCGATGACACTCTCGTCGACGATCTCCGGGCGCCGGCCCGTCCCGATTCCCGGTATGTGCCTCGGCCCGGGCGGCTCGCCGAAGGTCACGGAACCGACGCTGTCGACGGCGACGATCTTGGCCGGGTGCCCCACCTGCTTCAGGTAGCGTGCGCACCCCGTGAGCGTGCCGGTGGTGCCCGCTCCGATGAACACCATTTCCGCGTCGGGGTGGGCCTTCGCGATCGACGGGCCGGTGGTCTTGTAGTGGGCGAGCCAATTGCTGTCGTTGGCGTACTGGTTGAGCCAGAGCACGTCCGGTTCACGTGCGCAGAGGTCGGCGACATGCCGGATCCGGGCACCGAGCAGCCCCTCGACGGGATCAGGCTCGTCTATGACGACGACGTCAGCGCCGTACACGCGCATGAGACGCAGGTTGCGTTCGTTGCAGCGGTTGTCGGTGACGCAGATGAAGCCGTACCCACGATCGGCAGCGATCATGGCGAGCGCCACACCGAGGCTTCCCGAGGACGACTCGACAATGCGCCCACCCGGCTGGAGAAGGCCCGACCGCTCCGCGGAATCAACCATCTCAGCCGCAGCCTTGATCTTCACGGACCCGGCGAGGTTGAGACCCTCACACTTCAGATGCACTCGACGATCGAAAACCTGCGAGAGATCGAGGTAAATCCCGTCCGGAACGTATTCCGAAGGGGAAGCTATTGAGCTGACATCCGTGGAAGCATGGGCAGCGCGGACCCCTGATGCCCCGTGAATTATCTCTGTCATCACTTTCCGATTTGCGGCGCACTGCGGACGCGCCGTCCGCCGAGAGGCCACGGCCGAGCCCAGCCGTACGCGTACAGAGCGATCGGTGTCCGATCAACAGGAACGAGAGCACGCTATACAAACGAACATACGAATGCGAGCGCCCGTTCGGCTCCCATAATTGGAGGAATCTACGATTGTCTTACATGTATAGGTGCACTTCTGATGCTATGTCTGAAGTAAGGGAAATGCTGCAATGTGGCAGCAATGTCATTACACTGAGTAGTGACACTGTTACGCCGAACCGTGGCGGACCGCGTAAATGCAAGGCGGTCCCTCCTGGGATCTGATGACCGGTCAACCCGTAGGAGCCCACTGCAACTTGACCAAATCTTGGCGTTTGAGACGTCCGCCGGTGCGCAGGACACGCCCGTCCCCCGGTCGTACATCCGGTCAAATAAGGTCAGGACCGTCTTCTGTCCTGCTCGGCGGTCGCCGAGGCGCCGGTCGTACGCGCCGCGTCCCGCAGTGCGCGTACGACGGGCACGTCCCGGTTCGCCGGGAGCCATGCCAGGCAGGACACCGAGTTGCCCAGCTCCGGGGCGTCCACGTAGACGAGCCCCGGACGTGGGTACAGGCGCCGCGCGGCCTCCGGCAGGAAGGTGATGGCGCGTTCTTGAAGCACCGCCAGCACCATGGTCTCGGTGTCACGGACCACGGGTCCGAATCGGACCGCCGTGCCGTCCGGGCGTGGATTGACCGTCAGGTGGTCCCACCACGACCGCGGCACTTCGGGAGGCATGTCCACCACGGTGCGGTCCGCGATCTGGGCCAGGGTGAGTTCCCTCTCGCCGGCCAGCGGATCGTCGGCCCGCAGGCAGACCACGCGCGATTCCGTGGCGAGTTCGATGCTCTGGAAGCCGGAGGGCAGCGGTCCGCGCAGGAAGGCCGCGTCGACGGTTCCTCCGGCCAGTGCGTCGAACTGCTCCACGAAGTTCAGGTTGCGGACCTCGACTTCGAGGCCGGGGTGCTGGCTGCGCAGACGGGCCAGGAGGGCACTCGCGTGCGGCATGGCCGCTTCCGCGCCGAGCGAGCCGACGCGCAGTCTGCCGCTCACGGTGCAGGCATGCTGCTCGGACGCCTGAAGCAGCCTCGCCATGGCGCCGAGCACCTCTTCGGCCTGCTCGCTGACAGCCTGTCCGGCCGGCGTGAGACGCAGGCTGCCCCCGCGGCGTTCCAGGAGGGAGACGCCCAGGCGCTCTTCCAGTGCCCGCATCTGCTGGCTGAGGGCCGGCTGAGAGATGAACATCCGTGCGGCCGCACGGCCGAAGTGCGATTCCTCCGCCAACACGAGGAGCAGACGCAGCTGGTGCAGGCTCGGCTCTCGCCCGCCCCGCCGGTACGGCCCCCTGGAAACCATAGAGTCGACGTTATCGAATCGCCGAGTGTTCCCTTCGCCTCCCGTGCGCCGGGCAGGGTGATGTTCGGCCAGTATGGCACCGGGGGTCTGTTCGGGTCCGCGTGCATATGCGGAGGCTTCGCAGCTGGTGCGAGGCATCGCTCACATGCCGGTATCTGCGACGGGGGGGGGGTTCCGTGCTACGCCTGCACTTCACTGCTGATGACCTGAAAAGAATACGGATATTACGCAGTCCCGATCCCATGTGGGAGATCGTCTGTAGCATCTGCCGTTTACAGACGGACCAGGGACGGGCGGATTTCGGCGCATGGCGGGACGCGGCACGCGTGAGACTCCGTCACGACGAAAGGCTGCGGAAGGCATTGACGCCGCTGCGCGGTCTCGTACCCAGTGCCGGATACATTCCCGACCTTCTCACGCCGGGCGCCGCCGGCGACCTGTCGGTCTCGTTGGACGCGATCGGCGCGACGCCACGGCACGTGGTCGCGAGCCAGATGGAGCGGCTGAACGCGGCGCGGCACGGGCGCGGCGGGCCGGCCGCGGGGGCACGAGCGGACGCCACCGACCTGGCGGGGGTCGTCCGGGCATTCGGCACGTACTTCGACACGCTGCTCCGCCCCCATCTGCCGCGTATCCGCGCCCGGGTGGGAGCCGACGTCGACCTGCGCTCACAGGCACTGCTCAGCGGCGGTGTCCAAGGGCTTCTCGACAGCCTGGCTCCGTACGCGACGTGGCGGGACCCGGTCCTCGAAGTGGACTATCCGGTCAGCCGCGACGTCACCCTCGGCGGCCGTGGCCTGCTCCTCGTGCCCTCGTTCTTCTGCTGGCGGCGGCCGACCGCCCCCGCGGATCCCGGCCTGCCGCCCACCCTGGTGTATCCGGTGGCCAAACCACCCTGGCATCTGACCCCGGAGGGCGGCAAGGGCGCCTCGCACCTGCTGGGCCGGACCCGCGCCGCCGTCCTGGAGGCCGTGGCCGGCCATGGCCGCCCCGACGGGTGCACCTCCACGGACATCGCCCGTGCCGTGGGCGTCGCACAGTCGAGCATCACCTACCAGATGGGCGTTCTGCGTGACGGGGGCCTGGTCACCAGCCGCAATTCAGGAAAGAACGTCATCCACACCGTCACGCCACTGGGACGCCGGATCCTCGACGGCGCCTGACGTGCCCTGGAGCTCCGCGCCGGAAAACGCCGCGGCGTGTGCGTCGGCACAATCGCGGGCGACAGCCGCTCGCGGAGCGTCGCCGCCCGGCCGGGCGGCTGCTGACCGTGCGGATCGTGGAGCCGCTGCTGTGGCGCCGGCCGGGCTGGGTGCGGGTGGAACTGGACGTGGCCGGTTCCGCCAACTCGGTGCTGATAC
>NZ_JBEXRO010000017.1:0-43649 GCF_040613095.1 Streptomyces sp. NPDC006309
CTGCTCACGGCGCTCGTCACGGATCCGGGCTCCCGGGCCGTCGAGGTCCTGGCGCGCGCCGGCATCTCCGCCCCCGAGCTGGCCGCGTGGCCAAGGCCACGCACCCCTCCCGTCGCCGTTCGATCTACCCGTCGGTAGCATCCTGGCCATGGCAGACACGCAGCAGGTTGACCCGAAGGCCGACGCCAGGACCGAGCGCACGGTGGCGAAGCTCGCCCGGCGGATCAGCGCCTTCTCCAAGGCCCACGGCGGCGCCGAGGGCCAGGTGGCCTACCTCGGCCAGCGCGGCGCCCGCATCGTCCTCGTCGGCGAGGACGGCGGCTGGGGGGACCTGGTGGCCCCCACGTTCGCCGTCGCCGAGCAGGCGGTGCGCGCGTCCGGGATCACGGTCCACGAGTCCTTCGACGGCGAGTTCGCGGCGAAGGTACGCACGGGCCCCTACGAGTGGAAGCGGATGGCCGGCATCCAGCTGGGCGGCCCCACCAACGCCTGAACCGCGCGGGCGCCCGCGAGCGGTGCCGCCGGCGGCCGACACGCGCGGGTCGCCGCGCCCGCAGCCGGCAAGCCCTGCCCACTGCCGGCGTGCGCGGACCGACCCGCCTGCGGCCCGCACGCGCGGGGCTGCCCGCATGGGCGCCAGCCGGCCTCCGGCGCCAGGTTCGGCCTGGGGCCTCTGCGACGGCTGAGCCGACGACGCCTGCCGTCGCGCGGGTGCTCCCGGAGCGGCCCGTCGGCGGTCCGCATGTGTGGAGCGGCCCGCGCGTGTCGCGGCCCGGGGCGTCGGGTCAGGCTCGTGGCCTGTGAGACGGCTGAGCCGCTGGCCCCGCACCCGCTGAGCGGACCGTACGCGCGGCGCGCCCCGTACGCGTGTCGTGCCTGTCGCGCCGGGCTCGCCGGGGCCTCCATGGTGGCTGAGCCGTCGTCCCGCCCCGTCCCGTAGTCGGCCCACGCATGTGCCGTACGCGGGCGCGTCCCGCACACGCGTTGCGGGCCGTGGCGCCGGGCTCGGCCTGCGGCCTCCGCTGCGGCTGAGCCGCCGACCCCTGCCGTCGCGTGGGTGCCCCCGGAGCGGCCCGTCGGCGGTCCGCATGCGTGGAGCGGCCCGCGCGTCGCGGCCCGGGGCGCCGGGTCAGGCTCGTGGCCTGTGAGACGGCTGAGCCGCTGGCCCGCACCCGCTGAGCGCCCCGCACGCGCGTCGCGGCCTGTCGCGCCGGGCCCCCGGGGCCTCCGCGGCGGCTGAGCCGTGGTCCCGCCCCGCCCCATAGTCGGGCCCAGGCACGGCCCGTACCGCGGCGCGCCCTGCACGCGCGTCGCGGCTTGCGGCGCCGGGCTCGGCTCGTGGCCTCCGCGGCGGCCCGTACCGCGGCGCGCCCTGCACGCGCGTCGTGGCCTGTCGCGCCGGGCTCCCCGGGGCCTCCATGGCAGCTGAGCCGTGGCGTGCCGTCGCGCGGGGGTCTGCCGAGCGACCCGTCGGCGGCCAGCATGCGTGGAGCGGCCCGCGCGTGTCGTGGCCCGGGGCGTCGGGTCAGGCTCGTGGCCTGTGAGACGGCTGAGCCGCTGGCCCCGCACCCGCCGAGCGAACCGTACGCGTGTCGTGGCCTGTGGTGCCGGGTTCGGCCGGGGCCTCCATGGCGGGTGAGCCGTGGTCCCGCCCCGCCCGGTAGTCGGCCCACGCACGGCTGTACGTGCGCGCGTCCCGCGCGCGTTGCGGGCCGTGGTGCCGGGCTAGGACTGCGGCCTCCGCGGCGGCTGAGCCGACGGCCCCCGCCTTCGCGCGGGGTCGGCGGCGCGGCGCGTCCGCAGACCAGCGGTCCGCGGGCCGGCGCGGGTCCGTGGCGGACCGCGTGGAGCGCCCCGTTCGCCGCGCGGCGTGCGCGGCGCGGCCCGCACGCCGCGACCTCGGGCCCCGGTGACCCGTTAGGACGGGCAAGGCAGTACAGCGCGCGTCCTCACGGGGGAGCCGGAATGATCGAAACGCCATCCCTCGTGGACCAGTACTGCCACGGCGTACTGCGGACGGAGCTGGGTCTCGGCACCTTCGAGGCGCAGCTGTCCCGCACCGAGGGAGCCCCGGCGCCGGGCACCACCCTCTTCGACACGCAGACCGGTTTCGCCGTACGCCGCTGGTGCCCGCCCCTGCTGGGCCTCGAACCGCACTGCGCGCCCGCCCGCTATCTGGCCCGGCGCCGGGAGCTGGGCGCCCTGGAGGCGGGCCGCAGGCTGCTGCGGGGGACCGGCATCACCACCTACCTGGTCGACACGGGCCTGCCCGGGGACCTCACCGGCCCCGCCGAGATGGCCTCCGCGGGGAACGCCGAGGCCCGGGAGATCGTCCGTCTGGAGCCGCTCGCCGAACAGGTCGCCGACACCTCCGGGACCGTCGAGTCCTTCCTCGCCAACCTCGCCGAGTCCGTGCACGGAGCCGCGGCGACCGCCGTCGCCTTCACCTCCGTCGCGGGCCTGCGACACGGCCTGGCCCTCGCGCCGGAACCGCCGGGGCCGGGGGAGGTGCGCGGCGCGGCGGGCCGCTGGCTGGCCGGCCGGCGGGTCGGCGGCGCGCTCACGGACCCCGTGCTGCTGCAGCATCTGCTGTGGAACGCGGTCGCCTCGGGCCTGCCCCTCCAGCTGCACGCGGGCCTCGGCGAGCCCGGCTCCCGCATCGACCGCACCGACCCGGTGCTGCTCACCGACTTCGTCCGGGCCACGGCCGGCCTCGGCACCGACCTCGTCCTGCTGCACGGCTACCCGTACCACCGGCACACCGCCCACCTGGCCGGCGTCTTCCCGCACGTGTACGCCGACTCCGGCGCCGCCCTGGTGCGCACCGGCGCCCGTGCGGCCACCGTCCTCGCCGAGACCCTGGAACTGGCCCCCTTCGGCAAGATCCTCTTCTCCACCGGCGCCCACGGCCTGCCCGAACTGCACGTCGTCGGCGCCCACCTCTTCCGCGAGGCGCTCTCCCGCGTCCTGGGCACCTGGGTCGCCGAGGGCGCGTGGGTCCGGTCGGACGCCCAGCGGGTGGCCCGGCTGATCGCGGCGGACAACGCGCGCCGGGTGTACGGGCTGGGATGAGGCGGTACCGCCGTACCCCCGTCCACGCAGACCGGGGCGATGCCACGGGCCGCTGCGCCGACCGGGTGCTGCACGGGCGGGGACAGGAGCCGCTGCTGCCCGCGGTGCCGGACCGGCAGCTCACCGACTTCGCCGTACGCGACCAGCGCGAACGCCCGGGCGGGTGCCGCCCCGCGCGAGGGGCGGCTGATCGGCACGAAGGAGGCGCTCGGCGGGCCGCCCGCACCGGGCGCGCCTCCCGAGGCCGTCGAGGACATCGCCCGCCGACGCTACGCCACTCCGTGCCCGCCGCGCCGACCCGCGCCTACCCGGGACCGGCGATCGACGCCCTCGTGGCCGCGTACGGACGGGTCAGGCGCGGGAGCCGACCGTCACCTCGGCGGCGGGACCCGGCAGGTCCGCCACGAGCGCGGCCCGTTCCCGCAGCGACAGCAGGACGCGCAGGACCCAGATCCACATCACGGCGGACCCCGCCATGTGCGCGGCGACCAGGGCCTCGGGGAGGTGGGTGAAGTACTGGACGTACCCGAGGGCGCCCTGGCACAGCAGGACGACGAACAGCTCCCGCGTCCGCGCGGCCGGCTCCTTCGGGGCGTCCACCGCCTTCAGCACGAACCACAGCGCGAAGGTCAGCGTGACCACGATCCAGGCGAGGACCGCGTGCAGCTTGGCGACGGTCTCCCAGTCGATCGGGATGCGCTCGACCTCGCTGGAGTCACCGGCGTGCGGCCCGGCCCCGGTCACCACCGTGCCCACCGCGATGAGCAGCGCCGACGCGGCCACCAGGACCCACACCAGCTGCCGCACCGCCGCGCCGACCAGCGGACGCGGGGCTCCGTCGCCCTCCCGGGCGCGCTGCCACATCAGGGTGGCGACGGCGATCAGCGCCGAGGAGAGCAGGAAGTGCGCGGCGACCGTGTACGGGTTGAGGCCGACCAGCACCACGACACCGCCGAGGACCGCGTTGCCCATGACCACCCAGAACTGCGCCCAGCCCAGCCGGGTCAGGGTGCGCCGCCAGGGCTTCTGGGCGCGGGCCGCGACGATGGCCCAGCCGACGGCCGCGCACAGCACGTACGTCAGCATGCGGTTGCCGAACTCCACGACCCCGTGGAAGCCCATGGCCCGGGTGGTGGTCAGCGAGTCGTCGGTGCAGGTGGGCCAGGTCGGGCAGCCCAGCCCGGAGCCGGTCAGGCGGACGGCGCCGCCGGTCACGACGATGACCACCGACATCACGAGCGCGGCGAGCGCCGCTCGCCGGACGGTCCGGGGATCCGGGGTCCAGTGGTCGGCGATGAGGGCGAGCGGGTTGCGCAGGGCGGCCCGGGCGTCGGCGCGGTTCAGCTTTGGCACGTCCACCATCGTAGGCCGCCGCTTGTGCACGCGTTCACGAGGGTCACTCCCAGCGGAAGAATCTCCCGGCCGCGGCGAGCCCCGCCACCGCCCACACGGCGAGGACACCGAGGTCGCCCCAGGGCATGCCGGCGCCGTGCTGGAGCACGTCCCGCAGCCCGTCGGACAGGGCGGAGATCGGCAGCAGGCCGAGCACCTGCTGTCCCGCCGGGCCGAACTTCTCCAGCGGGACGATCACCCCGCCGCCCACGAGCAGCAGCAGGAAGACCAGGTTGGCGGCGGCCAGCGTGGCTTCCGCCTTCAGCGTGCCGGCCATCAGCAGGCCCAGGCCCGAGAACGCGGCCGTGCCCAGGAGCAGCAGCAGGAACACCGCGAACGGGTTGCCGTGCGGGGACCAGCCGAGGGCGAGGGCGATCGCCGTCAGCAGGATCACCTGGAGGACCTCCGTGACCAGCACCGACAGCGTCTTCGCGGTCATCAGGCCCCAGCGCGGCAGCGGGGAGGAGGCGAGCCGCTTCAGGACGCCGTAGCGGCGCTCGAAGCCCGTCGCGATGGCCTGGCCGGTGAACGCCGTCGACATCACGGCGAGCGCGAGGATGCCGGGAGCGAGGAAGGCCACGGCCTCGCCCGCGCCGGTGTCCACGATGTCGACCGTGCTGAAGAGCACCAGCAGCAGGGCCGGGATGACGACCGTCAGCAGCAGCTGCTCGCCGTTGCGCAGCAGCATCCTGGTCTCCAGTGCCGCCTGCGCCGCGATCATGCGGGGGAGCGGGGCGGCTCCGGGGGCGGGGGTGTAGGTACCCGTGGTGGTCACGCGCGCAGCTCCTTGCCGGTCAGCTCCAGGAAGACGTCCTCCAGCGTGTGCCGCTCCACCGAGATCCGGTCCGGCATCACCCCGTGCTGGGCGCACCAGGAGGTCACCGTGGCCAGCAGCTGCGGGTCGACCTTGCCGGTGACGCGGTAGCTGCCCGGGGTCAGCTCGGCGGCCGTGCAGTCGGCCGGGAGGGCCTTGAGCAGGGAGCCGACGTCGAGGCCGGGGCGGCCGGTGAAGCGCAGGGTGTTCTCGGCGCCGCCCCGGCACAGCTCCTCGGGGGAGCCCTGGGCGATGACCCGGCCGCCGTCGATGATCGCCACGTCGTCGGCGAGCTGTTCGGCCTCGTCCATGTGGTGCGTGGTGAGGATCACCGAGACGCCGTCGGCGCGCAGGTCCCGTACCAGGTCCCAGGTGGCGCGGCGGGCCTGCGGGTCGAGCCCGGCGGTCGGCTCGTCCAGGAACACCAGTTCCGGGCGGCCCACGACGGCCATGGCGAGCGCGAGCCGCTGCTGCTGGCCGCCGGACAGCCGGCGGTAGCCGGTCCGGCCGCAGGAGCCGAGGCCGAGGCGTTCGATCAGGGCGTCGACGTCCAGCGGATGCGCGTGCAGCCGCGCGATGTGCCGCAGCATCTCGTCGGCGCGGGCGCCGGAGTAGACCCCGCCGGACTGGAGCATCACGCCGATGCGGGGCCGCAGCCGCGCGGACTGCCGTACCGGATCGAGTCCGAGGACGCGCACCGTGCCGCCGTCCGGCTTCCGGTACCCCTCGCAGGTCTCGACGGTCGTCGTCTTCCCCGCCCCGTTGGGGCCGAGTACGGCGGTCACGCCCGGCTGGGCCACCAGGTCGAGGCCGTTCACCGCGGTCTTCGTGCCGTACCGCTTCACCAGGGCCTGGACCTGGACCACGGGCTCACTTCGCATGAGTCCAGAGTCTAGGGAGAGCGCCCGCCCGTCAGGCGGCCGGGTGCGGGAAGTCCTCCTCCCGGGGGCGGTGCAGCGGCAGCCACCGCTCGGCGTAGGCCACGGCGTCCGCCACGGGGAACAGCCGTACGTCCGCCGCGCCCACCGTGCCGCGCACGACGGGCCGGTCCCGTTCGAAGTCGTGCCCCAGCTCGTCGAACCGGGTGGAGTCGACCGACACCTCGGTCACGGTCTCCCAGCCGCCGCCGGGAGCGGGCCGGCCGACCCGCACGCGTGGTGCCGGTGTCCGGTACTCGGCGAGGTGGAAGGCGGTACAGGAGCCATAGCCGGCGCCGAGCAGCAGCACCCGGGCGCCCAGTTCCTCCAGCCGGGCCAGGGGGCTGCGCTCGCCCAGCCGGCAGTCGGGGGCGTGGCCGTCGGTGACCTCCCGCGCGTGCCGGCCGACCGCCGCGAAGGAGGTCTGCGGGTGGGCGCTGCGCAGGGCGCCCGGCCAGGTCCGCACCGTCTCGGGGATCACGCCGACCCCGAGCGTGGGCGTGCTCCGGGGGTCGTACGGGGGCATGGTGGCCCGGATCCGGTCCCACCACTCCTCGGGCACCGGGGGCCTGCTCCACGACGCCGGGTCGGACAGCTGGGTGGAGTGGGCGGGGACGACGAGCGTGCCGGCCGGGCCGAGCGTGTCGAGGAGCCCCTGGACGACCGCGACGGCCCCGCCGTTGACCCAGCCGAGGGAGCTGAGGGAGCAATGCGCGAGGAGGATCTCGCCGGTCTCGACACCGAGCAGCCGCAGGCCCGCGGCGACGCCGTCCCGGGTGACAAGAGGGCCGGTGGGAGGGGGTGTGGGCATGGTCCGGGAGTCTTCCCGACGGGGCGGGCCGACGCCACCGGTTTGATCGGCGGGAACTCCCGCGGTGAGCGGTCGCGGATCATATCCGCAGGTCACATTAGGTTCACCTAAGTGACGCAGGGCACCGCCCGGTGATCGGGACGCCGCTTGTCAGTCTCCGCGGAATTACGCAACAATGGCGTTGTGAAAAACGTCGGTGAGGCTCGGGAGACCCCGGTGGGGACCCCGCAGGAGGAGCTAGCGACCGGTGAGCGCTCGACGCGCAACCGGGTCGCGCGGTCCATCCTGGACCACGGGCCGTCGACCGTCGCTGAACTCGCCGGCCGGCTGGGACTCACCCAGGCGGCCGTACGGCGTCACCTGGACGCGCTGGTGGCCGACGACGTCGTGGAGGCACGCGAACAGCGGGTCTACGGCACGCGCACGCGCGGGCGCCCCGCCAAGGTCTTCGCGCTCACCGACTGCGGCCGGGACGCCTTCGACCAGTCCTACGACAAGCTCGCCGCGGACGCGCTCCGCTGGATCGCCGAGCAGGGCGGCGGCGCCGAGGCGGTCGCCGCCTTCGCCCGCGCCCGGATCACCGCGCAGGCGAGCGCGTACCGTGAGGCGATCGAGGCCGCCGGCCCCGACAAGCGCGCCGAAGCGCTGGCCAGGGCCCTGAGCGCCGACGGGTACGCTGCTACGGCGCGCAGCGCACCGGTCGGCGAGCAGCTCTGCCAGCACCACTGCCCGGTCGCCCACGT
The DNA here is from genome assembly GCF_040613095.1 of Streptomyces sp. NPDC006309. NCBI lineage: Bacteria > Bacillati > Actinomycetota > Actinomycetes > Kitasatosporales > Streptomycetaceae > Streptomyces > Streptomyces sp. NPDC006309. The sequence continues at coordinate 7,750 of NZ_JBEXRO010000017.1, forward strand.
CGCGGAACAGTTCCCGCAGCTGTGCGAGGCGGAGACCGAGGTCTTCGCGGAGCTGCTGGGTACCCATGTCCAGCGACTGGCGACCATCGCCCACGGCGACGGCGTCTGCACGACGTTCATCCCCGAGATTTCCACTGACGCACCTGCAAGCACGGCCGGGAGGAACCCCGCATGACTCTCCCCACGGAGACTGCTCACCCCGAACTCGAGGGCCTGGGCAAGTACGAATACGGCTGGGCCGACTCCGACGTGGCCGGTGCCTCCGCCAGGCGTGGCCTGAACGAGGACGTCGTCCGTGACATCTCGGGCAAGAAGTCCGAGCCGGAGTGGATGACGAAGCTGCGCCTGAAGGGCCTGAAGCTCTTCGAGAAGAAGCCCATGCCCAACTGGGGCTCGGACCTCTCGGGCATCGACTTCGACAACATCAAGTACTTCGTGCGCTCCACGGAGAAGCAGGCGGCGTCCTGGGAGGAGCTGCCCGAGGACATCAAGAACACCTACGACAAGCTGGGCATCCCGGAGGCCGAGAAGCAGCGCCTCGTCGCCGGTGTCGCCGCCCAGTACGAGTCGGAGGTCGTCTACCACCAGATCCGCGAGGACCTGGAGGAGCAGGGCGTCATCTTCCTCGACACCGACACCGCCCTGAAGGAGCACCCCGAGCTCTTCAAGGAGTACTTCGGCACGGTCATCCCGGTCGGCGACAACAAGTTCGCGTCGCTGAACAGCGCGGTGTGGTCCGGCGGCTCCTTCATCTACGTGCCGAAGGGCGTGCACGTCGAGATCCCGCTCCAGGCCTACTTCCGCATCAACACGGAGAACATGGGCCAGTTCGAGCGGACCCTGATCATCGTCGACGAGGGCGCCTACGTGCACTACGTCGAGGGCTGTACGGCGCCGATCTACAAGTCGGACTCGCTGCACAGCGCGGTCGTCGAGATCATCGTCAAGAAGAACGCCCGCTGCCGTTACACGACCATCCAGAACTGGTCGAACAACGTCTACAACCTGGTCACCAAGCGCGCCGTGGCCTACGAGGGCGCGACCATGGAGTGGGTCGACGGCAACATCGGCTCCAAGGTGACGATGAAGTACCCGGCCGTCTACCTGATGGGCGAGCACGCCAAGGGCGAGACCCTCTCCATCGCCTTCGCGGGCGAGGGCCAGCACCAGGACGCCGGCTCCAAGATGGTCCACATGGCGCCGAACACGTCCTCCAACATCGTGTCCAAGTCCGTCGCCCGCGGTGGCGGCCGTACCTCCTACCGTGGCCTGGTGGAGATCGCCGAGGGCGCGCACGGCTCGAAGTCCAACGTGCTGTGCGACGCGCTGCTCGTCGACACCATCTCGCGCTCCGACACGTACCCGTACGTGGACGTCCGCGAGGACGACGTGTCCATGGGCCACGAGGCCACCGTCTCCAAGGTCTCCGACGACCAGCTCTTCTACCTCATGAGCCGCGGTCTGAGCGAGTTCGAGGCGATGGCGATGATCGTGCGCGGCTTCGTCGAGCCCATCGCGAAGGAGCTGCCCATGGAGTACGCGCTGGAGCTGAACCGGCTGATCGAGCTTCAGATGGAAGGCGCGGTCGGTTAAGACCCGCCCCCGAAGCAGTCGCCAGATTTCTTGACGCAGGAAGAGAGCAGACCGACAGCCATGGCTGAGGCTACGAATATCCCGGTGGGGTCCACCACCGCCGGCCAGATCGCGGTGGCCGCCGAGTCGACCGTCGCCACGCGCATGAGCGCGCCCCCGTCCTTCGACGTGGCGGACTTCCCGGTCCCCCACGGCCGCGAGGAGGAGTGGCGGTTCACGCCGCTGGAGCGGCTGCGCGGGCTGCACGACGGCACCGCGGTCGCCACCGGCAACGGCCTGAAGGTCGCCATCGACGCTCCGGAGGGAGTCATCGTCGAGACCGTCGGCCGTGACGACGCCCGGATCGGCAGGGCCGGCACCCCGGTGGACCGCGTCGCCGCCCAGGCGTACTCGGCGTTCGAGAAAGCCGGTGTCGTCACCGTCCCCAAGGAGACGGTCCTCACCGAGCCGATCCGTATCGCCGTGCACGGCGAGGGCGGAACCGCCTACGCCCACCGGGTGATCGAGCTGGGCGCCTTCGCCGAGGCCGTCGTCGTCATCGACCACACCGGTGACGCGGTGCTCGCCGCCAACGTCGACTACGTCCTGGGTGACGGCGCCAAGCTGACCGTCGTCTCCGTCCAGGACTGGGACGACAAGGCCGTCCACGTGGGCCAGCACAACGCGCTGATCGGCCGGGACGCCACCTTCAAGTCGTTCGTGGTCACCTTCGGCGGCGACCTCGTCCGTCTGCACCCCCGCGTGACCTACGCCGGCACGGGTGGCGAGGCCGAGCTCTTCGGCCTGTACTTCACGGACGCCGGCCAGCACCAGGAGCACCGCCTCCTGGTCGATCACAACACCCCGCACTGCAAGTCGAACGTGGCCTACAAGGGCGCCCTTCAGGGCGAGGGCGCCCACGCGGTGTGGATCGGCGACGTGCTGATCGAGGCCGGCGCCGAGGGCACGGACACCTACGAGATGAACCGCAACCTGGTCCTCACGGACGGCGCGCGGGTCGACTCGGTGCCGAACCTGGAGATCGAGACCGGCGAGATCGTCGGCGCCGGCCACGCGAGCGCCACCGGCCGCTTCGACGACGAACAGCTCTTCTACCTGATGGCCCGCGGCATCCCGGCCGACGAGGCCCGCCGCCTGGTGGTCCGCGGCTTCTTCGCCGAGCTCGTCCAGCAGATCGGCGTCGACGACATCGAGGAGCGGCTTCTCGTGAAGATCGACGAGGAGCTGGGAGCGTCGGTCTGATGCCGGACTTCGTACGCGTCTGTGGGCTGGGCGAGCTGGAGGAGGACACCCCGAAACGGGTGGAACTCGACGGCACGCCGGTCTCGGTCGTCAGGACCGGGGGCGAGGTGTTCGCCATCCACGACATCTGCTCCCATGCGAACGTCTCCCTCTCCGAGGGGGAGGTGGAGGACTGCCAGATCGAGTGCTGGCTGCACGGCTCCGCCTTCGACCTGCGCACCGGCAAGCCGTCCGGCCTCCCCGCGACGCGCCCCGTCCCCGTATACCCCGTAAAGATCGAAGGGGACGACGTTCTCGTCTCCCTCACCCAGGAGTCCTGAGGCACCCATGGCAACGCTTGAAATCCGAGACCTGCACGTCACCGTCGAGGCCGACAACGCCACGAAGGAGATCCTCAAGGGCGTCGACCTCACCGTGAAGCAGGGCGAGACGCACGCCATCATGGGCCCCAACGGCTCCGGCAAGTCGACGCTCGCCTACTCCCTCGCGGGGCACCCGAAGTACACGATCACCAGCGGCACCGTCACCCTCGACGGCGAGAACGTCCTGGAGATGTCCGTCGACGAGCGTGCCCGCGCGGGCCTGTTCCTGGCGATGCAGTACCCCGTGGAGATCCCCGGCGTCTCGGTCTCCAACTTCCTGCGCACCTCCGCCACCGCCGTCCGCGGCGAGGCCCCCAAGCTGCGCACCTGGGTGAAGGAGGTCAAGGAGGCCATGGAGCGTCTCCACATGGACCCGTCCTTCGCCGAGCGCAACGTCAACGAGGGCTTCTCCGGCGGTGAGAAGAAGCGCCACGAGATCCTCCAGCTGGAGCTGCTCAAGCCGAAGTTCGCGATCCTCGACGAGACCGACTCCGGCCTCGACGTCGACGCGCTCCGCATCGTCTCCGAGGGCGTCAACCGCGTCCACGGGACCGGCGAGGTCGGCACCCTGCTGATCACGCACTACACGCGCATCCTGCGCTACATCAAGCCCGACCACGTCCACGTCTTCACCGCCGGCCGCATCGTCGAGTCGGGCGGCCCGGAGCTCGCGGACAAGCTGGAGAACGAGGGCTACGAGGCATACGTGAAGGGTGGCGCATCCGCGTGACACAGCTGCCGGGCCTCCTCGACACCGAGGCGATCCGCAAGGACTTCCCCATCCTGGACCGCGTGGTCCACGACGGCCGGAAGCTCGTGTACCTGGACAACGCGGCGACCAGCCAGAAGCCGCGCCAGGTGCTGGACGCCCTGAGCGAGTACTACGAGTGCTACAACGCCAACGTCCACCGCGGTGTGCATGTGCTCGCCGAGGAGGCCACGGCGCTGTACGAGGGCGCGCGCGACAAGGTCGCGGAGTTCATCAACGCGCCCAGCCGCGACGAGGTGATCTTCACCAAGAACGCCTCCGAGTCGCTGAACCTCGTGGCGAACATGCTGGGCTGGGCCGACGAGCCCTACCGCGTGGACCACGAGACCGAGATCGTCATCACGGAGATGGAGCACCACTCCAACATCGTGCCGTGGCAGCTGCTGTCGCAGCGCACGGGCGCGAAGCTGAAGTGGTTCGGCCTCACCGACGACGGCCGCCTGGACCTGTCCGACATCGACGAGATCATCACCGAGAAGACGAAGATCGTCTCCTTCGTGCTGGTGTCGAACATCCTGGGCACGGTCAACCCGGTCGAGGCGATAATCCGCCGCGCCCAGGAGGTCGGTGCGCTGGTCTGCATCGACGCCTCCCAGGCCGCCCCCCACATGCCGCTGGACGTGCAGGCCCTCCAGGCCGACTTCGTGGCCTTCACCGGCCACAAGATGTGCGGCCCGACGGGCATCGGCGTGCTGTGGGGCCGCCAGGAGCTGCTGGAGGACCTTCCCCCGTTCCTGGGCGGCGGCGAGATGATCGAGACGGTCTCGATGCACTCGTCCACGTACGCCCCGGCGCCCCACAAGTTCGAGGCCGGCACGCCCCCGATCGCGCAGGCGGTCGGTCTCGGCGCGGCGATCGACTACCTGAACGCGATCGGCATGGACCGGATCCTCGCCCATGAGCACGCGCTGACGGAGTACGCGGTGCAGCGCCTGGCACAGGTGCCGGACCTGCGCATCATCGGCCCGACGACGGCCGAGGACCGGGGCGCGGCGATCTCCTTCGCCCTCGGTGACATCCACCCGCACGACGTGGGCCAGGTCCTCGACGAGGAGGGCATCGCGGTCCGGGTCGGGCACCACTGCGCCCGTCCGGTCTGCCTGCGCTACGGAATTCCTGCGACCACGCGAGCGTCGTTCTATCTGTACTCCACGCCGGCCGAGATCGACGCACTGGTCGACGGTCTGGAGCACGTACGGAACTTCTTCGGCTGAGGGGCGTGCTGAAAAGGTGAAGCTGGACTCGATGTACCAGGAAGTCATCCTGGACCACTACAAGAACCCGCACGGGCGTGGTCTCAGGGATGGCGACGCCGAGGTGCACCATGTGAACCCGACGTGCGGCGACGAGATCACCCTCCGCGTGAAGTACGAGGGCTCGAAGATCACGGACGTCTCCTACGAGGGCCAGGGCTGCTCCATCAGCCAGGCCAGCGCGTCGGTCCTCAACGAGCTGCTGGTCGGCAAGGAACTCGCCGAGGCGCAGAAGATCCAGGAGACCTTCCTGGAGCTGATGCAGTCCAAGGGCCGGGTCGAGCCCGACGACGCGATGGAGGAGGTCCTGGAGGACGCCGTCGCGTTCGCCGGTGTCTCCAAGTACCCCGCGCGGGTCAAGTGCGCCCTCCTGAGCTGGATGGCGTGGAAGGACGCGACGGCCCAGGCGCTGAACGGCGCCGACGCCGAAAGGAAGACCGCATGAGCGACACCGTCGAGATGAAGCCGGCCTCGGAGGAAGAACTCCGTGAGGCCCTGATGGACGTGGTCGACCCCGAGCTGGGCATCGACGTCGTCAACCTGGGCCTGATCTACGGCATCCACGTCGACGACGCGAACATCGCGACGATCGACATGACCCTGACCTCGGCGGCCTGCCCGCTCACGGACGTCATCGAGGACCAGGCGAAGTCCGCGACCGACGGCCTGGTCAACGAGCTGCGCATCAACTGGGTGTGGATGCCGCCGTGGGGCCCGGACAAGATCACGGACGACGGCCGCGACCAGCTGAGGGCACTCGGCTTCAACGTCTGACCCGACCGCGTTCGCGGCGGAGCGTCTCGGAGGGGCCACGGCGGCGCGCCGTGGCCCCTTCCGCATGCCCGGACAACCGGCACGTGAGACGCGGTTCGCTCTCGGTGGCCCGCCCGCGTTAGGTTTTCCCCCATGACCGACTCTGCTTCCCGTACCACCGGCGCCGTCGCCGCCGGCCTCGCCACGATCGCCTCCGACGGCACCGTGCTCGACACCTGGTTCCCGGCCCCCGAGCTGGTCGAGGAGCCCGGCCCCGCCGGCACCGAGCGGCTCACCGCCGAGCAGGCCGCGCAGCTGCTGGGCGGCGGAGCGACCGCGGCGACCGGCCCGGACGCCCGCCGGGGCGTCGAGGTGGTCGCGGTCCGCACGGTCATCGCCTCGCTGGACGACAAGCCGGTCGACGCGCACGACGTCTACCTCCGCCTGCACCTGCTCTCGCACCGCCTGGTCCGGCCGCACGGCCAGAGCCTGGACGGCGTCTTCGGCCACCTCGCCAACGTCGCCTGGACCTCGCTCGGCCCGGTCGCCGTGGACGACGTCGAGAAGGTGCGCCTGAACGCCCGCGCCGAGGGTCTGCACCTCCAGGTGACCTCGATCGACAAGTTCCCGCGCATGACGGACTACGTCGTGCCCAAGGGCGTGCGCATCGCCGACGCCGACCGGGTCCGCCTGGGCGCGCACCTCGCGGCCGGCACCACCGTCATGCACGAGGGCTTCGTCAACTTCAACGCCGGCACCCTCGGCACGTCGATGGTCGAGGGCCGCATCTCCGCGGGCGTCGTGATCGGCGACGGCTCGGACATCGGCGGCGGCGCCTCCACCATGGGCACCCTGTCCGGCGGCGGCAACGTGATCATCTCCATCGGCGAGCGCTGCCTGATCGGCGCCGAGGCGGGCGTCGGCATCGCGCTCGGCGACGAGTGCGTGGTCGAGGCGGGCCTGTACATCACCGCGGGCACCCGCGTCACCATGCCCGACGGCCAGATCGTCAAGGCCCGCGAGCTGAACGGCGCCTCGAACATCCTCTTCCGCCGCAACTCGGTCACCGGCACCGTCGAGGCCCGCCCGAACAACGCGGTCTGGGGCGGCCTGAACGACATCCTGCACAGCCACAACTGACGCACCCAGGGCCAGAGCGCCCTCCCGCCGGCATCCCGGCAGGGGGGCGCTCCGTCGTCTCCGGTGGCCCGGACGACAGGTGCGCCCCGGTGGAACGGACGGTGACGGCGGACGCCGAGACGCCGGACGCGCCGATCACGCCCCCACGAGCGTCCCGTACCGCGCCAGCAGCTCATCGGCCACCTCCCGGCCGGCGGGCAGCAGTGGTGCGCGCACCGGGCCCGCAGGCAGCCCGAGGCGGCCCAGCAGGGCCTTCGCGGTGACCGTGCCGGGCAGCCCCGCGCCCGTCATCGCCTCGGTCAACGGCACGGCGGCCAGCTGGAGCCAGGTCGCGCGGGCGGTCTCGCCCGCGTCGAACGCGTCCAGGATCGCGGCCATGTGCGCCGGTACGGCGTTCGCGACCGTGCTGACACAGCCCGCCGCGCCGACCGCGTACAGCGCCAGCACGTGCTCGTCGCAGCCCGCGTAGTACGCCAGCCCGGTCCGCGCCAGCACCTTCTGGGTGCCGAGGAAGTCGTAGGAGCAGTCCTTGACGGCCACGATCCGCGGGTGTCCCGCGAGGCGGATCACGGTGTCCGGCTCGATCCGGGTGCCGGTGCGGCCCGGGATGTCGTAGAGCATCACGGGCAGTCCGCTCCCGTCCGCGACCTGGAGGAAGTGGGCGGCCACGGCCTCCTGTGGGGGCCGGCTGTAGTACGGCGTCACCACCAGCACCCCGTCGGCGCCCGCCTCGCCGGCCGCTCGAGCCAGCTCCACCGTGTGCCGGGTGTCGGCGGTGCCCACGCCCGCGACCAGCGCCGCCCGGTCGCCGACGGCCGCCCGCACGGCCGCGACGAGCCGCGCCTTCTCGTCGTCCGTGGTGGTGGGGGACTCGCCGGTGGTGCCGTTGAGGACCAGGCCGTCGCAGCCCTCCGCCACCAGGCGCACGGCCAGCCGCTGGGCGCCCGCCAGATCGAGCGCGCCCTCCTCGGTGAACGGCGTGATCATCGCGCACAGGAAGCGGCCGAAGGGCGGGCCGGGCTCGGGCTCGCGGGAGGAGGTCGTGGTCATGGGACCAGTCTCGGCACCTTATCCGTGAAGCTCTACTTAATTTATCTACGAGATATTGATAAGGAACACTGAGAGATAGCTGGGTCCGCCGTCCGTCCTGTGTCGCACTCGGCCCCTCATGCCTACATCCGCTTCGAGCGCGGCTTCCGCTACGCCCGGCAGCGGGTCCGTACGGCCACGGCCGGCCCGTGCGTCTGCGGGGTCCGGGCCGTCGCCCTCGCGGAGTTCGCCCGGTTGGCCGGCCAGGGCTTGCGGGTGGCGGCGGGCGGTGCCGGTACGGACTTCACACCGGCATGGCCGATGTCCGCCGCCGAGCCGGGCGTGGCCGAACTCGTCGCCGAGGCCGCGTTGTTGCAGGGCCGCCTCAACTGGTTGCAGTCCCAACTCGCACGTCTCGGCGAACGCGGCACCGGGAGTGGCGCCCGCGGCTGAGGACCTCCGGCCCGGGGTGCCCGGAAGCCATGCACAGGTAAGGAGGCTGACCACCGTGACCGCGACTCCGCACACCCGGCCCCCGACCGGCGGGCACGGTGGAGGTGGCGCGGGTTGTTTCCGGGCGCCGTGAGGGGATGCCGGGCCCGCTGGCAGGGAGCCGCTGTGGCCGTGATCCTGTACGTATGGCCGGCGGGCGGCCCGGTCGAGGTGGCGCGGGGCGTTTCCGGGCGCCGCGAGGGGACGCCGGCGCCGTTGGCAGGGAGCCGGTCGTGACCGCGGCCCCGCACACACGGCCGGCACGCGGTACGCCGTACCGGGCGCCGCCGGACGCGCTCGGGCGTGTTCCGGCGCTCCGCCCGCACCCGGGTGGACGCCCGGCAGTACGAGGGCCGACGCGATCAGGGAAAGGGCACACCGATGACGGACATGAACCCGCAGGGCTCGGGCGCCAAGGGCCCCGACGAGCTGCGGCAGCAGATCGAACAGCACAGGAGCCGACTCGGCGACACCGTCGCCCAGTTGGCGGACAGGGCCGATGTGAAGGGCCGGGCCCGGGCGCGGGCCGCCGACCTGAGGGACAAGGCCGGCGCCATGACCGTGCAGCTGCGCGAGAGCGCCGCGCACGCGGGGCACGGCGTGCAGGACCGTGCCGTGCGGGCGGGCCACGGCGCGCAGGAACGGATGACGCGGGCCGGGCATGTGGTGCAGGAGCGGGCCGTGGAGAGCGGGCACTCCCTCCAGGACCGGGCGGCGCGGGCCGGCCGGACCATGGAGGACGACCCGCGGGTGCCGGGCCCGCTGCGGTCCGCCGTGGGCGCCGCGCGGCGGCACCCGGGGCCCGCGCTGATCGCGGGCGCGGCGGGAGCCGCCGCCGTCGTCGCCACAGCCGTGCTCTGGCGCCGGGCCGGCCGCCACGGGTGAGCGTGGCATGGCGGGGCCGGTGAGCGGGGTACGGCGGGGCCGGCCGGACGAGGTGTCCGGCCGGCCCCGCCGCCGTCTCACGGACGGAACCGCAGCACCTGCGGGTCGTGGTCGCTGATCTGGTCGTTGAACTCCGAGTTGATGTGCACGCTGTCGTACTCGAAGTCGCAGCCGCGCCGGATCGCCGGGCTGATCAGGATCTGGTCCAGGACCTGCTCGTTGCCCTGGTAGTCGTAGGTGTACCGCTCGCTCTTCGGCAGCGAGTTGATCGCCGACCACAGCTCGCCGTCGCCCTCCAGGATCTGCGCGGTGTCGGAGAACTCGAAGTCGTTCATGTCGCCGAGCGCGATGACGTCGGCGTTCTTCTGCGCGGACAGGATGTCCTTGACGAACGCGTTCACCGCGGTGGCCTGCGCGTGCCGCTGGATCTCCGAGCTGCGCACCGGCGGCTGGTACTGCGCGGCCAGACCCTGGTCGCCCCCCTTGGAGTTGAGGTGGTTGGCGATCACGAAGACGGTCCGGCCGTGGAAGACGAACTCGCCGGCGAGCGGCTTGCGGCTGTTCTTCCAGGCCGCGTTCGCCGGGTCGATCCGGCCCGGGGAGATCGTCAGCTGCGCCTTGCCGCGCACCTTGGTGACGCCGGCCGCGGTGGTCGCGTCGCCGCCCGCGCGGTCCGTGAAGGACACCCGCTCGGGGTTGAACAGGAACACCTGGCGGATGTTGCCGCCGGGCTCGCCGCCGTCCTGGTCGTTGACCGGGTCGATCGTGCGCCAGTCGTACGTGGGGCCGCCCGCCGCGGCGATGGCGTCGATCAGCTTGCGCACGGTCTCGCCGGAGCCGACCGTGCCGTCGTCCTTGGCGCCGTTGTCGTCCTGGATCTCCTCCAGGGACACGATGTCGGGCGAGCGCAGGTTGTTCACGATCGCGGAGGCGTGCGCGGCGAAGGTGGTGTCCGACGGGTCGAGGTTCTGCACGTTGTACGTCGCCACCGCCAGCTCGCGGTCCGACTGCCGGCGGGTCGTCTCGCGCTGGAGGCCGCCGCTCTCCAGGGTGCCGAGCGTGCTCGCCGCCAGGGTGTAGCCGCCGAACTGGTTGAAGTCCAGCGGGCCGGTGGTGGTGCCGCCCAGGGTGTCGCCGACGTTCGCCTTCGGGAAGTCGGCGGTGGCGCCCAACGACTGTATCTGGAGGCGGCCGGTGTTCTGGGAGTCGTAGGAGCCGTACACCGTGCCGCCGCGGCGGTTGCGGTGCTCGTGCGGCTTCACCGTGACCCACAGCTCGCTGTACGGGTCGGTCGCGGTGACCACCCGGGCGTCCTGGACCTGGACGGTCATGCCCTCCAGGGACTCGTAGTAGTCCAGGGCGTACGCCGACGGATCGAGGGGGAGGCCGTTGACGGAGCCGTTCGCCGCGGTGTCGCCGGCCGGGCTGTACGCGTCCGGCACGGTGTTCTCGCCGACGACGGTCGCCGCCGGGACGGTGTTGCCGGAGGAGACGGTGGTGACCACCGGCTTGGTGATCTCCGTCACCGACTGGTTGCCGGACGAGGTGCCGCCCGGGACGTACTCGGAGACCGTGCCGGTCACCGTCACCGAGTCGCCGACGGCGGCCTTCGGCGCGGAGCTGGTGAAGACGAACACACCCTCGCTGGTCGCGGGGTTGTCGTCGGGGGTGGCGTCCTGCATCCAGAAGCCTTTGGAGGAGCCGTACGTGCGCGTGGCCGTGACGATGCCGGGTACGTCCGTCACCTTCTGCCCGGCGAACGGGGACACCCGGGTCGTGCCCTGGATGTCGTGGATGCGCACCGCGTCGGCGTGCGCCGGCGAGGTGAGGACGACGGCCGACGCGGCGGAACAGACGGCGGCGACGGTGAGCGCGGCGAGGCGCGCGGAAGACCTGCTCGGCAAGGGATCCCTCCGGGGACGTGCGTGAGCGCCGGGACGAGGGTGGAACGGGAGCGTGCAGGGCCGGTGGCCCTCTGTGACACGCGCAGAGCCGAGTGAACAGTTGTCCGCCCAACTTCTACGCGCGTCAATCTCCTGCCTGGCGTGGGAAGTTGTCAAGGTTTCGGCCATGTACGGCGGCCGGCGCGGAGATGAACCAGGTGGCATGGGTGGAAATCCGTCTAGGCTGAGGGGTTGAGTCCGTTCACGGTCCGAGGAGAACCAGCCGATGTCAGACAGCTCCCCCCTGCCGCCGGCGCGGCTGCGCCCCGAAGCGGAGCTGGCGCGTGCCGCGCTGTCCACGCCGTTGCTCTCCCGGGCGGCCCGGCTCGCCCGCTGGGCCGGGCCCGGCACCCGCGTGGACGCCGCCGGCTCGCTGGCCGAGGAGCAGTTGCCGGCGGCCGTGGAACTGCTGGGCCTCAGCGGCGACGACGCCGCCGCGTACGCGGGCGAGGCCTGGCGTGCCGCCGTGGACACCGGACTGGTGGAGATCGCGGACGAGGAGGCCGGCACGGTCCGGGCGGGTGAGGAGCTGAAGCTGCTCACCGCCGGCTCCCCGCAGGACGTGCTCACCGTGTGGCTCGCCGCGCTGGAGACCGCGCTCGCCGACGCGAGCGTGCCCGATCTGGACGGCCTGGTCGACGCGTTGGACCAGGGAGGCGAGGTCGATTTCTCGTCACTCGGCTGGGACCCGGAGGCCGAGGCGGAGTTCCTCGACGGTGTCCTCGGCAACCTGTACCTCCTGACCGTCGGTGAGGACAATCCCGGCGAGGGTCTCGTGCCGCTGCCCGCCCTCGCCGCCTCGGTGATTTTGCCCAGCGGGGTGGGCGAACCCACCAACGACGTCCTTGAACAGGTGTCCGACGCGATGATGCGGCTGGACGACCAGTTCCGGGCGCTGGAACCGGTCGGGCTGGTGGAGTACCAGCCGGTGGACGAGGCGCTGCTGGTGGACGCCGACGAGGAGCCCGCCGCGCCGGTGGACGACACCGACGTCTCCCGCTACGGCATGGTCCGGCTCACCCCGCTCGGCGTGTACGGGCTGCGGGCGCGGCTGCTGGAGGCAGGTTTCGAGGCGCCCGCCGTCGGTGACCTGGCCGACGGGAGCGCGGACGCGCTGCTCGACGGCACCGCCCGGTACGGGCAGCACGCCGCCCGGGCCGAGACCGAGCAGTGGCTCGGCCGCCGCGAACCCCTCGCCGCGGCACGGGAGTTGCTGGCGGCGGCGCGGGGTGCGGACGCCGGGGCGCCGCTGCGCAGGCTCCGCTGCCAGCAGGCGCTGTCGCTGGTGGGCAGCGAGGCCGAGCCCGCGCTGCGGGAGGTGCTGGACGACCCCGAACTGGGCGGGCTCGCCCGGGTGTGGCTGAGCGAGCGGGGCGCCGCCGAGGTGCCGGCACCGTCGCAGGACATGGTGTTCTGGCTCACCGTCGACACGGTGGCCGCGCAGCTGGCGGCCGAGGGCAACTCCGAGGAACTCCAGGCCCTGGTGGAGGGGCTGGCCTCCCGGCACAGCGGGTTCTTCGCCGCCGCCTGGCGGGTGGAGCACCCCGCCACCGCGGACGTCCTCGAGGCGATGGGACGGCTGCACCCGGACAAGAAGGTGGCGAAGGAGGCGCGCAAGGCCGCGTTCAAGGCCCGTTCCCAACAGGGGAGTTGAGAGACGGCCGGTGGCGGTGCCGACCGGGGCCCGGACCGGCCGGGGGGCGGTGCGTACGGGTTCTTGCACAGGGAGCGCCGACGTAGCCCGGCGTTCAGCCCGTGTTCACCGCCGGGCGGGAGCGTGTGCGCCGGACCGAGGCCCGCCACCCTCCACGGCACCGCCACCGTCGTCACAGGAGACACCATGTCGCTCACCCGCAGGGACTTCGCCAGAAAATCCGCGATAACCGGTGCCGGGGTCGCCCTGGCGGGCAGCGTCGGCGCCCTCGCCACCGCACCGAACGCCCTGGCCGCCACGGACACCGACGGCACGGAGGCGCGGTCCGCGCACGGCGACCACCGCCACGGCGTCGGCTACGGCCCGCTGATCGCCGACCCGGACGGCATCCTCGCCCTGCCCGCGGGCTTCGCGTACGAGATCGTCACCTACAGCGGCAGGACGAAGCTGGAGTCCGGCGAGTTCACCCCGTCCAACCACGACGGCACCTCCACCTTCGACGGGCCCCGCGGCGCCACCCTCCTGGTCAACAACCACGAGCTGAAGGGCCCGCGCGCCAACTGGGAGTACCCGGTGCCGCTCACCGAGGGCCTGGTCTACGACCCCGCCGCCGCCGGTGGCTGCACCGTCGTCGAGGTCCGCCGCGGCCATGTCGCCGAGTGGGTCGGCATCGCCGGCACCTCCACCAACTGCGCGGGTGGCAACACCCCGTGGGGCACCTGGCTGACCTGCGAGGAGACCGAGGACAAGGCCGGCCAGAACGGCATGACCAGGGACCACGGCTACGTCTTCGAGGTCGACCCGGCGGACCGCCGGGCCAACCGCGACCCGAAGCCCGTCAAGGCCCTCGGCCGCTACGCCCACGAGGCCGTCGTCGTCGACCCCCGGCACGGCCACCTGTACCTCACCGAGGACGCCGCCGGCCCCAACGGCCTGTTCTACCGCTGGACCCCGCCGGAGGGCTTCCGCCACGGCCGCGGCCGGCTGCGCACCCTCGCCGACGACGCGGGCGTGCTCCAGGCCTTCAAGTGCTTCGACTCCGGCGGCAAGTTCGTCGACGACCTCTCCCGCGCCACGAAGACCGGCACCGTCTACGGCGTCGACTGGGTGGACGTCCCGGACCGCGACGCCCGGACGGTCTCCACCCGCAAGCAGTTCACCGACGGCCAGATCACCCGCGCCCGCAAGCTGGAGGGCATGTGGTGGGGTGACGGCGGCGTCTACGTCGTCTCCTCCTTCGCCCGCGCGGAGAGCCCGGTCCAGCACGACGGGCAGGTCTGGTTCTACGACCCCAGGCGCCGCACGCTGACCCTGAAGGTCCTGTTCGGCGTGAACCCTGACCCGTCCGCCGACGGCGCCTTCGACGGCCCCGACAACATCACCGTCTCGCCGTACGGCGGCCTGGTCATCGCCGAGGACGGCGAGGGCGTCCAGCACCTGTTCGGCGCCACCGAGAGCGGCCGGACCTACCCGATCGCCCGCAACGAGATGAACATGGGCACCGCCGAGGAGCCGGAGTACAGCGAGTTCACCGGCGTCACCTTCTCGCCCGACGGCAGGACCCTGTTCGCCAACATCCAGACGCCGGGCATCATGCTCGCCATCACCGGCCCCTGGAAGCGGCAGAAGCGCGGCTGACCCGCCGCCGTACACCGAGCGCCCGCGACGTCCCGCGGCCCCCTGCCGGAGTGGTTCCCACTCCTCGTGGGGGGCCGCGGGTCCGTCTCCGTGCGGACGGTACGGCCCGGCCGGCGGGCGCTCGGTAGAATCCGGGGGAAGCCGCCGGTCCGGCGGTCGGGCAGGGAGTTGCTGGATGACCCGGGTCAGACCCATGCGGGCGGACGCCCGGCGCAACCACGAACGCCTGCTGGCGGTGGCGGCGGAGGTCTTCGCCGAGCAGGGGGAGAACGCGTCGCTCGACCGGATCGCCAGGCGGGCGGGCGTCGGCTCCGGCACGCTCTACCGGCACTTCCCGACCCGGCAGGCGCTGCTGGAGGCGGCGTACGTCGACCGGGTCGAGGCACTGGGCAGGCGGGCCGACGAGCTCGCCGGGGAGCTGCCGCCCGGGGAGGCGCTGGCGGAGTGGCTGACCGAGCTGTGCCTCGCCACGATCCACTTGCGGGGCATGAAGGCGCTGCTGGGGGCGGCGGTCACGGACGGCGCGCCGACGGCGCCGACGGCGTGCGGCGTGGCGTGCGGTACGGCGGTGAAGGGCGCGGCGGGCCGGCTGGTGGGGGCGGCGCAGGCGGACGGCGTGGTGCGGGCCGACCTGGAGCCGGTCGAGGTCCTGCGGCTGGCGCACGGGATGGCGACGGCGTCGGAGCTGGCGGACGAACCCGCCAAGGAGATCCGCCGCTGCCTGACCCTTTTGACGGAGGGCCTGCGGCCGTAGCCCCGCGCCCGAAGGGGCGCGGGGAACTGGAACCCCGCGACCGGCCCCCACGGCGCCGCGGCCGGGAAACGAGCCGGCGTGCCACGGCGGCACCCCGGCCCCTTGCCGCACCAGGGTCCCTTCCCGCACGCGGGCCCCTCGCCGCACCGGGGGCCTCTTGCCGCACGCGGCCCCTTCCCCCACGCGTGCCTCTTCCCGCACGCGGGCCCCTCGCCGCATCCCGGCGCCGTGCGCGGCGCGCTACAGCGCCTTCGCCCCCGGTCCCACCATGTTCCGTACCGTGCGCGCCTTCACGAAGTCGCCCAGCGCCGTCATGTCCCACTCGCCGGAGAACTGCCGGACCAGCTTGGCCATCAGCACGCCGGTCTGCGGTTCGGCGCCGGTGAGGTCGAAGCGGACCAGTTCCTCGTCGGTCGCCGCGTCGACGAGGCGGCAGTAGGCCTTCGCGACCTCCGTGAACTTCTGGCCGGAGAAGGAGTTCACCGTGAAGACCAGGCCGGAGACCTCCTGCGGGAGGCGGCCGAGGTCCACCACGATGACCTCGTCGTCGCCCCCGCCCTCGCCGGTGAGGTTGTCGCCGGAGTGCTTGACCGAGCCGTTCAGGATCGTCAGCCTGCCGAAGTAGCAGCTGTCGATGTGGTCGCGCCGCGGCCCGTAGGCGATGACGGAGGCGTCCAGGTCGATGTCCCTGCCGCGGAACGCCGGCTCCCAGCCGAGGCCCATCCGCACCCGGGAGAGCAGCGGCCGGCCGTCCTTGACGAGGGACACGGTCTGCTGCTTCGCCAGGCTGACCCGGCCCTTGTCCAGGTTGATCTTGCCGGCGCCCGGTACGGGGGCGGCGGGCGGCGCGGACACGGGCGCGGCTGCGGCCGGGGTCGCGGCCGGTGCCGGGGCCGCGGTGGCGGCCGGGGGCGCGGCCGGGGCCGGGGCGGGCTCCTCCACCGTCACACCGAAGTCCGTCGCGATGCCGGCCAGCCCGTCGGTGTACCCCTGGCCGACGGCGCGGGCCTTCCACGCGCCGCCCCGGCGGTAGACCTCCACGACCACCAGCGCCGTCTCGGCGCCGAGCTGCGGCGGGGTGAACGTGGCCAGCACCGCGCCGCCGTCCGCGTCCCTGATCGTCGCCGTCGGCTCGACGCCCTGGAAGGTCCGGCCGGCCGCGTCCGGGCTCGCCGTGACGACGATCTTCTCGATGTCCGGCGGCACGGCGGCGGTGTCGACCGTGACCGCGTCCGGGGCCGAGCCGCCACCGGAGCGGTAGGTCACGCCCGGGCCCGCCGGCTGGTTGTAGAAGATGAAGTCGTCGTCGGAACGCACCTTGCCGTCGGCGGTGAGCAGCAGGCCCGACACGTCGAGCCGCACCGGAGCGGCGACGTCCACCGTCACGCGCGCGGCCGAGAGGGAGATGTTCGAGCCAGGGGTCATAGCTGTCATGCCGGGTGAACGAACGACACCGCTTTACCGTTCCCTTACCGGCCGAACGGGGCACGGCACCACCGCCACGACGGCGGCGCCCCGGCCCCGGGAGCCGCCGCGGCCTCAGTACGGCCAGATCGGCGGGTCGTTCACGAAGTGCCCGCCCAGGTGGGTGTGGGCCGGGTTCCCGGGGTCGGGCTCGCCCTGTTCGGCGATCAGCTTCGCGGCGTACGGCTCGGAGTCGTCCCGCGGCTCGTAGCCCAGCGCCCGCGCGCTGCCCAGGTCCCACCACAGGCGCGTGTTGGCGGAGGAGCCGTAGACCACCGTGTGGCCGACGTCCTCGGCGGTCAGGGCCGCGTGGAACAGGCGGGCGCCGTCGGCCGGGCTCATCCACACCGAGAGCATGCGGACGCTGGTCGGCTCCGGGAAGCAGGAGCCGATGCGCACCGAGACCGTCTCCAGGCCGTGCTTGTCCCAGTAGAGCTGGGCCAGGTCCTCGCCGAAGCACTTCGACAGGCCGTAGAAGGTGTCCGGGCGGCGCGGGGTGGCGACGGGGATCAGCGGCTCGCCCGCGCGCGGGGCCGGGGTGAAGCCGACGGCGTGGTTGGAGGAGGCGAACACGATCCGCCGCACACCCTCCTGGCGGGCGGCCTCGTACAGGTTGTAGGTGCCCTCGATGTTCGACCGCAGGATCTTCTCGAAGGGCGCCTCCAGGGAGATGCCCGCGAGATGCAGGACGGCGTCCACGCCGCGCACCGCCTCGCGCAGCGCCTCGGTGTCGGTGAGGTCCGCGGTGATCGCGTCCGGCGCGTCCTCGACGGGGCGTACGTCGAACAGGCGCAGCGTGTAGCCGTACTCCGGCAGCAGGGACCGCATCAGGGTGCCGAGCCCGCCGGCGGCACCGGTGAGCAGGAGGGTACGGGGAGCGGGCATCCTTCGATCTCCTTGGGGTCCTCGGTGCCGCTGTGACACGCCGCGTGCGTGGACAGCATTCACATGCTTGGACACGCTAGGGAGCGGCGGCGTACCCCGTCAAGTGGGCCGTGACAGGGCGAAATCCGTTGCCGTGTCGCCCGTTCACGCGCTTGACCCGCTCTGATGGCGGCCCGTAGCGTGAGATCGTTCAGAGATATGGACGACGATCAGAATCATGCACCGACAGGGAGCGCCTGTGACGCCAGCCCCTCTCGCCGCCCGGCTCCGTGACCCGAGCGGGCCGCTCTTCTTCCCCGTCACGGCCTACGGCCCCGGCGGCTCACTCGACCTCGACGTCTACCGCACCCACGTGCGCCGGGGCGTCGCGGCCGGTGCCGCCGCCGTGTTCGCCTGCTGCGGCACCGGGGAGTTCCACGCGCTGCTGCCGGAGGAGTTCGAGGCCTGCGTGCGGGTGGCCGTCGAGGCGGCCGAGGGACGCGTCCCGGTCGTCGCCGGAGCCGGCTACGGCACCGCGCTCGCCGTGCGCTACGCGCGCCTCGCCGCGGACGCGGGCGCCGACGGCCTCCTCGCCCTGCCGCCGTACCTCGTCCTCGCCGGCCAGAGCGGACTGCTGCGGCACTACCGGGAGATCGCCGCGGCCACCGCCCTGCCCGTGATCGTCTACCAGCGCGACAACGCCGTCCTCACCCCGTCGACCGTCGTCGAACTGGCCCGCACCGACGGCGTCATCGGCCTCAAGGACGGCCTCGGCGACCTCGACCTCATGCAGCGCACCGTCAGCGCCGTCCGCACCGAGGCCCCCGGCGACTTCCTGTACTTCAACGGCCTGCCCACCGCCGAACAGACCCAGCTCGCCTACCGCGCCCTCGGCATCACCCTGTACTCCTCGGCCGTGTTCTGCTTCGCGCCGGAACTCGCCCTCGCCTTCCACCGGGCCCTGGAGACCGACGACCTGCGCACCGTCCACCGCCTCCTGGACGGCTTCTACCGCCCGTTCGTCGAACTGCGCGCCCAGGGCCGCGGCTACGCCGTCTCCCTCGTCAAGGCCGCGGTACGGCTGCGCGGCCTGGACGTCGGCGAGGTCCGGCCCCCGCTGCACGAGCCGGCCGAGGACCACGTCGAACAACTCGCCCAGCTGATCGAACGCGGCTACGCCCTGCTGGAGGAGGACGCGTGAAGGCGTCGGCGTTCGTGTACCCCTGGGACGTCAACGGGGACCCCGGGGCCCCCGCGCGCATAGCGGGACTCGGCATCGGCCAGGTGACCCTCGCCGCCGCCTACCACTCCACCCGCGCCCTGACCCCCCGTCACCCCCGCCACCGCATCGTCACCGCCGAGTACGCGGCCGTCCTCTACCCGCCGGGCGACCGCTGGGCGGGCAGAGGTCTGCGGCCCTACCCCGCCGGCCGCTGGGCCCCCGGCAACGCCTACGGCGAGGCCGCCGACGCCCTCGCCGCGGCCGGCCTGGAGGTGCACACCTGGGTCGTCCTCGCCCACAACTCCCGCCTCGGCGCCGAGCACCCCGACACCTCGGTCGTCAACGCCTACGGCGACCGCTACCCGTGGGCGCCCTGCATCGCCCAGCCCGCCACGCGCGCGTACCTGCTCGACCTGGCCGCCGAGGCCGCCGTACGCCCCGGTGCGCACGGCACCGAACTGGAGTCCCTCGGCTGGTACGGGCTGGCCCACCTGCACGCCCACGACAAGACGGCCGGCGTCGGCCTCGGCGAGGCCGGGCAGTACCTGATGGCGCTCTGCTTCTGCCCGTCCTGCCGCGCCGGCTACGACGCCCACGGCCTCGACGCCGACGAGCTGGCGGCGGACGTACGGACCGCGCTGGAACCGCTGTGGCGGGGCACGGCGGACGACGAGGGCTGGCCGACGGTGGACAGGCTCCTCGGGGCGGACACGGCGGCCGCCACGCGCGCGTGGCGCGACACCACCGCCCGCACCCTCCAGGAGGAGGCCGTCACCGCCGTACGCGCCGCCGCGCCCGACGGCTTCCAGGTGCTCCTGCACGCCGACCCGGTGTCCTACCACTGCGGTGCCAACGCCGGCGTCGACCCCGCCCGCATCCTCTCCGTCGCCGACGGCGTGGTGGTGCCCTGCACGGGCGGTACGGCCCTGCTGGCGCCGTTCGCCGCGCACGCGGGGGAGCGGACGGTGCTGGCCGCCAACCTCACGGTCGTCGCCGGGATGGGCGGCAACCCCGGCGCCCTCGCCGCGGACGCGGCACGCGCGCGTGCCGAGGGCGCGACGGAACTACGGCTCTATCACGCCGGGTTGGCGTCGGACGGCGACCTGGCGGCGGTGCGGGCGGCACTGGCCGCCCGCTGAGCCGGCGCGATCGCCGTCAGCAGCAGCGCCACGCCGTAGAGCGGCAGCAGCAGCCCGGGGCCGGCCAGCTCGACCAGACCGGCCCCGAGGGCGAGCCCGAGCACGTTGGGGGCGAGGACAAGCGTGCCGGCGGTGGCCGTCACCCGGCCGAGCAGCGGGCCGGGCGTGCGGCGCTGCACGGCGGTGAGCACGGCGACCAGCACACAGGGCAGCCCCAGACCGGACGCCGCACCGGCCACCAGGACCACCGCGTCCGACGGCACGGCCCGCGCGATCGCCGCCGCCCCCGTCAGCGCGATCCCGGCCGCCGCGAGCCGGTGTTCGCCGAACCGCCGCAGCGCGGGCCCGGAGACCAGCCCGGCCACCACCGAACCGGCCCCCTGGCCGGCGTACAGCACACCCGTGTAGGCGGGGGAGTGGCCGAGGCGGCCGACGACGGCGTACACGGTCGAGCTGCCGAGCGAGGTCAGCAGCATCGTCGTACCGCCCGCCCGGACCAGCGTGCGCAGCTCCGGCTGTCCCCACAGATGCCGGACGCCCTCCGCGGTCCGCCTCCGCCAACCGTCGCCCGACCGCACGGGCGGTTCCTCCCGCACGCGCAGCAGCGCGCACAGCCCGGCCGCGACGACGAACGTGGCCGCGTCCAGACAGGCCACCGCCGGGCCGCCGCAGGCCGCGTACAGGGCCGCCCCGGTCAGCGGGGCGACCAGTTTCATGCCCTCCGTGACGGTCATCCGCAGCCCGTTGAAGTCGCCGAGGAGATCCGGGCCGACGGCGGCGGCGACCAGGGCCGACTCGGCCGCGTCGTGGACGGCCTCGGCGGCGCCGTACAGGAACAGCACGGCGAACAGCAGCCACACGCGGCCGGCGGAGCCGACGGCGAGCAGTACGAGGAGCAGGCCCGCCAGCCCCAGGTCCAGCCCGACGAGCAGGGGCCTGCGGCGCGTCCGGTCGGCGAGCGTCCCCAGGGCCGGCCCCGCCAGGGTGGGTGCCCACAGGGCCAGCGGGCACAGGGCGGCCAGGCCGTCCGACCTGGTGAGGTCCTTCACCCACACACCCGAGGCCAGCCACAGCGAGGAGGTACCGAACGCGGACACCACCACACCGGCGAGATACAGCCCCGCCGTACGGTTCCGCAGCACACGCACCACGGTCCAGGAAGTCGTCATACCGGCTCATCGTGCGGATAAGGCGCCCCCCGCGGGATCGGGAAAGTGCCGGATACCGGCAGCGCGCGGCCGATGAGTTCCGGGGCGCCGGCCGGTCAGCATTCCGTACGGGGGAACCGGCACCGAGGGAGTGATGAGAGATGACCGGGGTGGATCTCGGCCCGCAGAGCAGGATCGTGGCCCGGCTCGCCGGGTCCGTGACCGACGAGCAGATGGCGGGCGCCACACCGTGCCCGGGCCTCGCGGTGCGGAACCTGCTGGGCCACCTGCTGACGCTGTCCGTGGCGTTCCGTGACGCCGCCCGCAAGGACCTCGGCCCGACGACCGACACCAGCCCGGACGCCCACGTCCCGGACATCGGCCCCGGCTGGCGCGAGGAACTGCCCAGGGCGCTCGACGAGCTGGCCGGCGCCTGGCGCGAGCCGGCCGCCTGGACCGGCGACACCCGCGCCGGCGGGGTGGACCTGCCGGGCGCGGTCGCGGGCGCGGTCGTCGCCGACGAACTGGTGGTCCACGGGTGGGACCTGGCCCGCGCCACCGGCCAGGACTACACCCCCGACCCGGCCGCCCTCGACGCGGCCCACGGCTTCCTGCTCGCCGCGGCCGGCGACCCGGGCCGCGGGAACGCGCCGTTCGGCCCGGTCGTCCCCGTCCCGGCGGACGCGCCCTTGCTGGACCGGACGGTGGGGCTGAGCGGGCGGGAGCCGGGCTGGCGGCCGTAGGGGGGAGCCGAACGGGCGGCGCGGGCGCGGGCGCGGTGTGGCTACGGCGGCCGGTGGACCGGGCGGTGCGGGCCCGGCGTACGGCGCGCGGTGGACCGGGCGGTGCGGGCCCGGTTCGCCGGGCGCGTGACACTCGCGTGCCGCGTGCCGCGTGCCGCGTGCCCGTACCGCGTACCCCGTGACGGATCCGGACGGTGCCGGTAAGGCGGGTGGGGGGCCGGATGGCGCCACGGGGTGCCTTTTCCGCGCCCCGGTCACGGTCCGCGTCGTACGCTCACTGCCATGCCCCTCACCCTCACCGTTCTCGGCACCGCCTCGCCGCACCCCGGTCCGGGCCGGCCGTGTTCCGGATATCTGCTGTCCGGCGGGGGCGCCGAGGTGTGGGTGGACGCGGGGCCCGGCACGTTCGCCGCGTTGCAGCAGTACACGGATCCCGCGCGGCTGACCGCGATCTGGGTCTCGCACCTGCACGCCGACCACAGCGCCGACCTGCTCGCCGCCGCCTACGCGTTCGCCTTCGGCGGGATGACCCCGCCCGCGCCGGTCCCGGTGTACGCCCCGCAGGACTGCGCCCGGCGCCTGGCCGGCTTCCTCGGGCACGCGGACGTCGGCTTCCTGAAGGACGTCCTCGACTTCCGGAGCCTGTACGACGGCCACGACGTCCGGCACTGGAACCTGCGCCTCACCGCGCGCGCGGTCGCCCACGGCACCGAGGCGTACGGGCTGCGCGCCGAGTGCCAGGGGAGTGTGTTCGCGTACTCCGGGGACAGCGGTCCCTGCCCCGCGCTCACCGAACTCGCCGCCCGCGCCGACCTGTTCCTGTGCGAGGCGGACCTCGGAGAACATCGCGAAGGCGAACACCCCGGGCAGGTGCATCTGACGCCCGAGGACGCCGGCCGTGCCGCCCGTGACGCCGGTGTGCGCGAGCTGCTCGTCACTCATGTGGGGCCCGCCCTCACCCGGGAGTCGGCCACCGCCCGGGCCGCCGCCGTCTCCGGCCGGCCCACCGGAACGGCCCGCGAGGGCGACCGGCACACCTTCTGACGCGGCGTCCACCGGTCGTCGCGGCTTCCTCTGCCAGAAGCATTGACGAAACACGCGTCCCCTCCTACCTTCGACGCGTCGTACTTCGTACGTCATATATGAGACGCGATATGTGATCCGAGAGGGCCGCATGACCTCTGTGCCCATCCCGATCCCGTCCCGCACGCAAGTCGTGCTCGACGCGATCAAACACCGCATCCTCACCGGGGTGCTGACACCCGGTCAGGCCCTGGTCGAGACGGAACTGGCCGCGCAGTTCGGGGTGTCCAAGACCCCGGTGCGGGAGGCGCTGAAGACCCTCGCCGGGACCGGTCTGGTCGTGATGAGCCAGTACAAGG
This sequence comes from Streptomyces sp. NPDC006309, assembly GCF_040613095.1. Classification (NCBI taxonomy): domain Bacteria; kingdom Bacillati; phylum Actinomycetota; class Actinomycetes; order Kitasatosporales; family Streptomycetaceae; genus Streptomyces; species Streptomyces sp. NPDC006309. Next base: position 31,219 of record NZ_JBEXRO010000017.1, read on the forward strand.
GCGTCACGGTGCGCATGGTGGACGCGGACATGGCGCGCGAGGTCTACGACGTGCGGCTGCTGCTGGAACCGGAGGCCCTGCGGCGGGCGGTCGGGCGCGGTGCCTGCCTCGACGCCGCCCGCGACGCGCTCACCCGCGCCGACGACGCCACCGACACCGCCGAACGCTCCCTGGCGAACCGCGAGTTCCACCGCGCCCTCTATCTGCCGTGCGGCAACCCGCTGCTCGGCCGGATGCTGGACGAGGTCCGCGACCAGGCCGCCCTCGTCTCCGCCGTGGCCTGGGCGGCCGACCCCTCCTGGGAGCGGGAGGCCGCCGAGCACCGGGAGATCCTGCGGCTGGCGCTGGACGGGGACGCGGACGGCGCGGCGGGCGCCCTGCGCGCCCACATCGGGTCCTTCGTACGCCGTGCTTTCCCCGAGCTCCTCCCAGCGGAAGGTCATCAATGAGCAGCGTGACGTTCGAGTCCCGGCGGGCGGCCCTGGCCGACGTGGTGGCCATCCCGGTGACCCCGTTCGCCGAGGACGGCTCCGTCGACCGGGACACCCACCGGGCCCTGCTGCGTCGCCTGCTCGACGGCGGGATCACCACCCTCACCCCGAACGGCAACACGGGCGAGTTCTACGCCCTCACCCCCGAGGAGCGCCGCCTGGTCGCGGAGTGGACCGTCGAGGAGGCCGGCGACCGCGCCGCGGTCCTCGTGGGGGTCGGGCACGACCTGCCCACCGCGATCGCCTCCGCCCGGCACGCCCGCGACCTCGGCGCCGGCATGATCATGGTCCACCAGCCGGTGCACCCGTACGTGTCGGCGGCCGGCTGGGTCGACTACCACCGCGCCATCGCCGAATCCGTGCCGGAGCTGGGTGTGGTGCCGTACCTGCGCAACGCCCAGCTGCCCGGCGCCCGCCTCGCCGAACTCGCCGGCCACTGCCCGAACGTCATCGGGGTCAAGTACGCCGTCCCGGACGCCGCCCGGTTCGCGGCCTTCGCCCGCGACGCGGGCCTGGACCGCTTCGTGTGGGTGGCGGGCCTCGCCGAACCGTACGCCCCCTCCTACTTCTCCGCCGGCGCCACCGGCTTCACCTCCGGGCTGGTGAACGTCGCCCCGACCGTCTCCCGGAACATGCTCGAAGCGCTCCGCTGCGGTGACTATCCGGCCGCCATGAAGATCTGGGAGCAGATCCGCCGCTTCGAGGAGCTGCGGGCCGCGCACGGCAACGCCAACAACGTCACCGTCGTCAAGGAGGCCCTCGCCGCGCTCGGCCTGTGCCGCCGGGACGTCCGCCCGCCGAGCCGGCCGCTGCCCGAGGACGAGCGCGCCGAGGTCGCCGCCATCGCCGCCGGGTGGTCGATATGAACGCACCCCGCAGGAGTCCGCAGGATCTGAGGAGCCACCAGTGGTACGGCACCGACGGCCTGCGCTCCTTCAGCCACCGCGCCCGTACCCGCCAGCTCGGCTACCTGCCCGAGGAACACCTCGGCAAGCCGGTCATCGCGATCCTCAACACCTGGTCCGACATCAACCCCTGCCACGTCCACCTCCGCGACCGCGCCCAGGCCGTCAAGCGCGGGGTGTGGCAGGCGGGCGGTTTCCCGCTGGAGTTCCCGGTCTCCACCCTCAGCGAGACCTTCCAGAAGCCCACCCCGATGCTCTACCGCAACATGCTCGCCATGGAGACCGAGGAACTGCTGCGCTCGTACCCGGTCGACGGCGCCGTGCTGATGGGCGGCTGCGACAAGTCCACCCCCGCCCTGCTGATGGGCGCCGCCTCCGTGGACCTGCCCGCCGTGTTCGTGCCGGCCGGGCCCATGCTGCCGGGGCACTGGCGGGGCGAGGTCCTGGGCTCGGGCACCGACATGTGGAAGTACTGGGACGACAAGCGGGCCGGCCTCATCGGCGACTGCGAGATGACCGAGCTGGAGAGCGGTCTGGCCCGCTCACCCGGCCACTGCATGACCATGGGTACGGCGTCCACGCTGACGGCCGCCGCCGAGGCGCTCGGCGTGACCGTGCCGGGCGCGTCCAGCATCCCGGCGGTGGACTCCGGGCACGACCGGATGGCCGCCAGGGCCGGCCTGGCCGTCGTGGACCTGGTCCACCGGGACCGGAGACTGTCCCACATCCTCACCCCGGAGGCGTTCGAGGACGCGGTCACCACCGTGCTGGGCCTCGGCGGCTCCACCAACGCCGTGATCCATCTGATCGCCATGGCGGGCCGGGCGGGCGTACGGCTCACCCTGGACGACTTCGACCGCGTCGCCCGCACCGTCCCGGTCCTCGCCGACGTCCGGCCCGGCGGACAGCGGTACCTGATGGAGGACTTCCACTTCGCCGGCGGCCTGCCCGGCTTCCTCTCCCGGATCACGGACCTGCTCCACCTGGACCGGCCGACCGTGGCGCACGACACCCTGCGCGAGCAGCTCTCGGGCGCCCGGGTCCACGACGACGACGTCATCCGGCCCCGGGGCAACCCGGTCGCGAGCGAGGGCGGGGTCGCGGTGCTGCGCGGCAACCTCTGCCCGGACGGCGCCGTCATCAAGCACATCGCCGCCGAGCCCCGCCTGCTGAAGCACACGGGCCCGGCCGTCGTCTTCGACGACTACCGGACCATGCAGCGCACCATCAACGACCCCTCGCTCGGCATCACCGCCGACAGCGTGCTGGTGCTGCGCAACGCCGGCCCCAAGGGCGGCCCGGGCATGCCCGAGTACGGCATGCTCCCCATCCCGGACCACCTGCTGAAGCAGGGCGTGCGGGACATGGTCCGCATCTCCGACGCCCGGATGAGCGGCACGAGTTACGGCGCCTGCGTCCTGCACGTCGCCCCGGAGTCGTACGTCGGCGGACCGCTGGCCCTGGTGCGCGACGGGGACCTCGTCACCCTGGACGTCGGGGCCCGCACTCTGCACCTCCACGTGGACGACGAGGAGCTGGAGCGCCGGCGGGCCGCGTGGACCCCGCCGCCCGCCCGGTTCGAGCGCGGCTACGGCGCCCTCTACGAGCAGCAGATCACGCAGGCCGACACCGGCTGCGACTTCGAGTTCCTCGCCCGCCCGGGAACGGTCCCGGACCCGTACGCCGGCTGACCGCCCCACCCGGGCGGAGGCCCTCACCCATGTGTATGTAGCAAGCGCTTCCTACGGCCGGCCCCGGTCCCCGGCCCACCCGCTGCACCCGCCCCCTGTGAACGGAGAACAGTCATGGCCCAAGCCGCAGCCGTGGCGAAACCGCCCGCGCCACCCCGGCGGCGCCGTGCCTCCGCGACCCCGCGCAGGCTGCCGTACCTGCTGATCGCCCCAGCGGCCCTGCTCATGCTGGGCTTCATCGCCTACCCGGTGCTCAACGTCTTCTACTACAGCCTCCAGGACTACAACCCCACCAAGCCGTGGCGGAACGGTTTCGCGGGCCTCGGCAACTTCACCCAGGCCTTCGCCCACGACCCGCAGTTCTGGGACACGCTGACCTTCAGCGCCAAGTGGGTCGTGGTGGAGGTCGGGCTGCAGCTGCTGTTCGGCCTCGCCCTGGCGCTCATCGTCAACCAGACCTTCGTGGGGCGGGCGGTGGGCCGAGCCCTCGTCTTCTCGCCCTGGGCCGTCTCCGGCGTCCTCACCTCCGCGATCTGGGTGCTGCTGTACAACTCCCAGACCGGCGTGACCCGTTACCTCGCCGACGCGGGCCTGGGCTCCTACGGCACCAGCTGGCTGTCGGACACCTCCACGGTGTTCCCGGCGGCGGTGGCCGCCGACCTCTGGCGCGGCGTCCCCTTCTTCGCGATCCTCATCCTCGCCGACCTCCAGTCCGTCTCCCGGGACCTGTACGAGGCCGCCGAGGTCGACGGGGCGAGCCGGCTCCAGCAGTTCTGGCACATCACGCTGCCCCACCTGAAGGACGCGATCGTCCTCGCCACGCTGCTGCGCGCGGTGTGGGAGTTCAACAACGTCGACCTGCTCTACACCCTGACCGGCGGCGGCCCGGCCGGCGAGACCACCACCCTGCCGCTCTACATCGCCAAGACCAGCGTCGACGCCCACAACTTCGGCTACGCCTCCGCCCTGACCACGGTGGCGTTCGTCATCCTGCTCTTCTGCTCGATCGCCTATCTGCGGCTGAGCAAGTTCGGAGGTGGGTCCAGGTGATCACCGAGATCGCTCCGGCACCCGAGCGCGTGGCGCCCGACCCCGCACCGGCCGGCCGGAAACGGCGGGCCTGGGACGAGGCGCCGCGCTGGCAGATCTACGTCCCGCTGGGCATCTACCTCCTCTTCACCCTGATCCCGTTCTACTGGATCCTGCTCTTCGCGCTCCGCCCGGCCGGCTCCACCTCGCTCGTGCCCTGGCCCATGACCGGTGAGCACTTCCAGAAGGTGTGGACCGAACGCGGCTTCGGCACCTACTTCAGCAACAGCGTCTACGTCGGCGTCGCCACCCTGCTGCTGACCACCGTGGTCGCCCTGGCCGGCGGCTACGCCCTCGCCCGCTTCGACTTCCGGCTCAAACGCGGCTTCATGCTGGCCCTGCTGTGCTCCCAGTTCGTGCCGGGCGCGCTGCTGCTGGTGCCGCTGTTCCAGATCTTCGCCAAGCTCTCGATGATCAACTCCCTCGGCAGCGTCGTCCTCGCCGAGACCGTCTTCCAGCTGCCGCTGTCGATGATCCTGATCAGCGGGTTCATCCGGAACGTGCCCTACTCGCTGGAGGAGGCCGCCTGGGTGGACGGCTGCAACCGCTTCACCGCCTTCCGGATCGTCGTCCTGCCGCTGCTGCGGCCCGGACTGATCGCCGTCGGCTCCTTCGCCTTCGTGCACGCCTGGAACCACTTCCTGTTCGCCCTGATGTTCCTCTCCGACCAGAGCAAGCAGACCATCCCGGTCGGCCTCAACACCCTGATGAGCGCGGACAGCGTCGACCTGGGCGCCCTGGCGGCGGGCGGCATCATCGCCGCCGTACCCGTGGTGATCGTGTTCGCCTTCATCCAGAAGTGGCTGATCACCGGCTTCAGCGCGGGGGCGGTGAAGGGATGACACGCCACCCGGTCACCTCCCGGCCGACGGCCCGCCGTACGGGCGCGGGGAGGACGCCATGACCGTACCCGTGGTCCTTGCGGGCGCGCGCGGACACGGCCGCTGGCACCTGGACAACATCCGCCGCCTCCAGGCCCGGGGCGCCGTCCGGCTGGCCGGGATCTGCGAACCGGCCCCGCTCGCCGCCGACGAGATCCCGGACGGCCTCGGCACACCGGAGCAGTCGGCCGACCTCGGGGCGCTCCTGGCGGCCACCGGTGCCCGGATCGCGGTCATCTGCACGCCGATCCCCACCCACACCGGGCTGGCCCTCACCGCCGCCGGGCACGGGGCGCACGTGCTGCTGGAGAAGCCGCCCGCGCCCTCCTACGCCGAGTTCCGCCGCATGGCCGACGGGGTCACGAAGGCCGGCGTCGCCTGCCAGATCGGCTTCCAGTCGCTGGGCTCGCACGCCGTGCCCGCGATCCGCCGCCTCGTCGCGGAGGGCGCGATCGGCGAGGTCAGAGGGGTGGGCGGCGCCGGTGCCTGGGCCCGCGACGAGGCCTACTACCGGCGCGCGCCCTGGGCGGGCCGGCGGCGCCTGCACGGCACCGACGTGGTCGACGGCGTGCTCACCAACCCCCTCGCGCACGCCGTCGCCACCGGCCTCGCCGTGCTCGGCACCACCCGAGCCGAGGACGTCACCGGCATCGAGACCGAGCTGCTGCGCGCCAACGCCATCGAGTCCGACGACACCTCCTGCGTCCGTGTCCGCACCCCGCGCGGCCCGGTCACGGTCGCGGCGACCCTGTGCGCCGAACTGCCCGGGGAGCCGTACGTGCTGGTGCACGGGAGCGCCGGCCGGATCACCTTCTGGTACAAGCAGGACCGGGTACTGCTCCAGCGGGCCGGCCACGGCCCCGAGGAGCTGGTGTACGGCCGCACGGACCTGCTGGAGAACCTGGCCGGGCACCTGGCCGGCGGCGACGGGCTGCTGGTGCCGCCGGCCGAGACGGGCGCCTTCATGCGGGTCGTCGAGGCCGTCCGGACGGCCCCCGACCCGGCACCGCTGCCCGGACACGCCTGGCGGCTGCTGCCCGCCGAACGGCGCCGGATCGTGCCCGGCATCGAGGACCTGGTCGCGGCGTCGGCCGACCGTCTCGCCCTCTACTCCGAACTGGGCGCCGACTGGGCGCCACCGAAAGAGGTGAGCACCCGATGACGTCGAAGGACACCCTGGTGCTGCGGGCCGCGGGCCGCCCGGTCGGCCGGTACGTCTTCCGGCCCGAGCTGCCCGCCCGGCTCTCCCCGCGCCCCTACCTGCACCCCGTCACCACCCTGGCCGGTACGGCGGTCACCGAGGTGTCCCCCGCCGACCACGCCCACCACCTCGGCGTCGGTGTCGCCGTTCCCGACGTCGAGGGGCACAACTTCTGGGGCGGGCGGACCTTCGTCCGGGACCGCGGGCCGGCCGAACTGGACGACCACGGCGTCCAGCGGCACACCGGCTTCCAGCTGAGCGACCCCGACGGCTTCGTGGAGGAGCTGCGCTGGGCCGCCGCCGGCACCGAGCTGCTGCGCGAGCGCCGTACCGTCGCCGTCACCGGGCTCACCGCCACCGCCTGGGCGCTGGACCTCACCTTCTCCCTCACGAACATCACCCCCGGCCCCCTGTCGATCGGCAGCCCCGCCACCAACGGACGGCCCGGCGCGGCCTACGGCGGCTTCTTCTGGCGGGCCCGCAAGGAGGAGGGGACGCCACGGGTGTTCACCGCGGGCCGGGAGGGCGAGAGCGAGGTGCACGGCACCCGCGCCGACTGGCTGGCACTGGCCGGCGCCGACTGGACGCTGGTCTTCGCCGGCGCCACCGGGGAGACCCGGCGGGACCCGTGGTTCGTGCGGGCCGCCGAGTACCCCGGGGTCGGCTCCTCCCTGGCGCACGGCGAGCGGCTGGCCGTCGCGCCCGGCGGGACCGTCGTACGCCGGATCGTCACCGTCGTCGCCGACGGACGGCTGCGGCGGGACGAGGCGGCGGCCCTGGTCCGCAGGGCGGTCGGCCCATGAGCACTCCCGGCACCTACACGAACCCGGTGCTGGACGCCGACTGGTCCGACCCGGACGTCGTCCGGGTCGGCGACGACTTCTACCTCACCGCCTCCAGCTTCGGCCGCGTCCCCGGCCTGCCCCTGCTGCACTCACGGGACCTGGTCCACTGGACCCTCGTCGGCCACGCCCTCGCCCGCCTGGAACCCGAGGAGGAGTTCGCGGCGCCCCGGCACGACCGCGGGGTCTGGGCGCCGTCCCTGCGGCACCACGACGACCGTTTCTGGATCTTCTGGGGCGACCCCGACCAGGGGATCTTCCAGGTCAACGCCCCGGACATCAGGGGCCCCTGGACCCGTCCGCACCTGGTCAAGGCGGGCAAGGGGCTGATCGACCCGTGCCCGCTGTGGGACGAGGAGACCGGCGGCGCCTATCTCGTGCACGCCTGGGCCAGGTCCCGCTCCGGCGTGAAGAACCGCCTCACCGGCCACCGGATGCACCCCGACGGCACCTCACTGCTCGACGAGGGCGAGGTGATCGTGGACGGCGACCGCATCCCCGGCTGGTTCACGCTGGAGGGCCCCAAACTGTACCGGCACGACGGCTGGTTCTGGATCCTCGCGCCCGCCGGGGGAGTGGCGACGGGCTGGCAGGGCGCGTTCCGCTCGCGCGGTTTCTTCGGCCCGTACGAGGAGCGGATCGTCCTGGAGCAGGGGGACACCGGCGTCAACGGGCCGCACCAGGGCGGCTGGGTGCGCACCGCGGCCGGCGAGGACTGGTTCCTGCACTTCCAGCAGCGCGGCGCGTACGGCCGGGTCGTCCACCTCCAGCCGATGCGCTGGAGCGAGGCCGAGAGCGGGGGAGGCTGGCCCGTGCTGGGCGACGAGGGCGTCCCCGTCGCCGTGCACCGGCGGCCCGCCCTGCCGCCGCAGCCGCCCGCCGCGCCCGCCACCGACGACGACTTCCCCGGCGGCCGGTACGGCCGGCAGTGGCAGTGGACCGCCAACCCCGGCGACGGCTGGGCCGTCCGGCACTCCGGTGACGGCCTGCGGCTGACCTGTCTGCGCTCGGCCGACGCCGGCGACCCGCGCAGGCTGCCGAACATCCTCACCCAGCGGCTGCCCGGCCCGCCCGGCACGGTCGAGGTCGAACTGCGGCTGGACGGCACCGAACCGGGCGCGCGGGCGGGGCTCGCGGTGCTCGGGGACGCGTACGCCTGGATCGGGCTGGAGCGCGGGGCCGGCGGGACGGTCCGGCTCGTGCACAGGTTCGCGGAGGCGGTCCCCGGCGCGGCGCCCGCCCCGGCCACGGGGCCGTGGGGCGGCGAACGCGACGCCGGGGCGTCGTGCCCCGCGCCCGGGGGGCGGGTACGGCTGCGGATCGAGGTCGGGGCCGGGGCGCGCTGCCGGTTCGGCTACGACCTCGGGGACGGCCCGCGCCCGTCCGGGCCCGTCTTCGCGGCCACCCCCTGGCGCTGGGTCGGCGCCCTGCTCGGCCTGTTCGCCACCGCCCCCCGGGGACCGGGGCCCGCGGGGACGGCCACCTTCACCCGGTTCCGGTTCACCCCCCTGTAGGCCCGTCCCGCCGCGCGTCCCACCGCTTCGTTCCCCCGTTGGATCAGCAGAGAACCAGAAGAGAAGAAGAGAGCCGACCGATGAAGAGCAGCATCCGTATCCGCACCAGCAGACGGGCCGCCCCGGCCACCGCCCTGGCCTGCGTCCTCGCCCTGGCCGCCACCGCCTGCGGCGACAACGGCAGCGGCAGCGCGGGGGACAAGGGGGGCGAGGGCTCCGGCAAGGGCACGATCACGTTCTGGGACAACAACGGCGGTGTCCGCACCGACGTGTGGAAGCAGATCATCGCCGACTTCGAGAAGAAGTACCCCGACATCGAGGTCAAGTACGTCGGTGTGCCCGCCGCGAGCGTCCAGTCCAAGTACGACACCGCCATCCAGGGCGGCGGCCTGCCCGACGTCGGCGGCATCGGTACGGCCATGCTCGCCGAGGTCGCCGCGCAGGGCGCGCTGGAGCCGCTCGACGACCGGATCTCCGGCAGCTCCCTGAAGGGCAAGCTCAACGCGACGTTCCTGGAGAGCGTCAGGGCCGCCGGCGGTGCCGGCCGGACGTACACCGTGCCGACCTCCGCCAACAACGGCACGCTGTGGTACCGCACCGACCTGTTCGCGGCGGCCAGACTGGACCCGCCGACCACCTGGACGAAGTTCTACGCGGCGGCCGGCAAGCTCACCGACCGGGGCCGCAACCGCTTCGGGTACACCATCCGCGGCGGCGAGGGGTCCATCGCGCAGGCCCTGGACGCGATGTACGGGCAGAGCGGGATCACGTCGTTCTGGAAGGGCGACCGGACCACCGTCAACGACCCCAGGAACGTGGCCGCGCTGGAGAAGTACGCCGGCCTGTACAAGAAGGACACCCCGTCCGCCGACGTCAACAACGACTTCACCAAGATGGTCGCGCAGTGGGACTCCGGCACCATCGGGATGCTGAGCCACAACCTGGGGTCCTACGCCGACCACGAGAAGGCGCTGAAGGGCCGCTTCAGGGGCGTGCCCAACCCGACCCTCGACGACGGCACCCGGGTACAGGTCTCCAACCCGGTCGACGGGCTCGCGCTGTTCAGGTCCAGCGCGCACAAGGCCGCCGCCTGGAAGTTCATCGAGTTCGCCGCCTCGCACGAGTCCAACAGTAGGTGGAACCGGGTCGCGGGACAGGTGCCGGCGAACACCGAGGCGGCGAAGGACGCGTGGGTGCGGGCGTCGGAGCCGACGAAGCTCGCCGCCGAGGCGCTGAACGGGGCCGACACCAAGGTCGTGCAGCTGCCGTACTACCTGCCGGACTGGAACACCCTCTCCAAGGCCGACAACGAACCGAACTTCCAGAAAGTGCTGCTCGGGAAGCTGAGCGCGAAGGAGTTCCTGGACACGCTGGCCGACCAGCTCGACAAGGCCCAGGCCGACTGGAAGAAGAACCACTGACCGCCCGGGCGGTTCCGGTCCGCGGGGGCCCGCCGCCGGCTCCGGCCGGCCGCGCCCCCGCGGCGGAGCCGCGACCCGGACACCGCACCGCACCCCTGGCAGGTTCCCCCGCGTCCGAAAGGCACCCCCTGTGTCCCTCACGCGCAGACAGCTCGGGCTCACCGCTGTCGCCGCACCCCTCGCCCTCGGCGTGACCGGCACGGCCCGGGCCGCCGGGCACCGTACCCGCACCCTGTACATCGCCGGCGATTCCACGGCCGCCGCGAAGACCGCCGACGAGGCCCCGGAGACCGGCTGGGGCATGGCACTGCCCTTCTTCCTCCACCAGGGCGTCGCCGTCGCCGACCACGCGGTCAACGGCCGCAGTTCGAAGAGCTTCCTGGACGAGGGGCGGCTCGACGCGGTCCTCGCCGTCATCCACCCCGGTGACCTGCTGCTCGTCCAGTTCGCGCACAACGACGAGAAGGCCACCGACCCCGCCCGGTACACCGAGCCCTGGACGACGTACCAGGAGTGCCTGCGGCGGTACGTCACGGGCGCCCGGTCCCGCGGGGCCCGGCCCGTCCTCGCCACCCCCGTCGAGCGCCGCAGGTTCGACGCCGACGGCAACGCCCTGCCGACCCACGGCGACTACCCGGCGGCCATGCGGGCGCTGGCCGGGGAGGAGGGGGTGGCGCTGCTCGACATCGAGGCGCTCTCGCTCGCGCTGTGGCAGCGGCTCGGCGTGGAGGAGACGAAGACCTACTTCAACTGGACCGCCACCGAGCAGGACAACACCCACTTCAACCCGCCGGGCGCCATCGCCGTGGCACGGCTCGTGGCGCGGGAGCTGCTGCGCACCCGGGTGCTGGCCCGGCGCGACGTCGTCCGGCTGGACGAGGACGTCCCGGCGTCCTGGATCACCTGGCCGCCCCCACGGCAGTCCTGACCCGTCATCGACATCGAGGAGAGCCGCACCATGCCTACACCGCACTGTCATGGACGTGTCATAGCAACGCTGGCCGGATGCACGGCCCTCGTGCTGTCCCTCACCGGCACCGCCGCCGCGTCCGGCACGGCCGCCGGCCACCGCACCGCCCCGGAGCGGCAGGTCCTGCCCGCCGGGGACGGCTGGGCGTCCTACGGCACCGGCACCACCGGCGGGGCCGCCGCCGACCCCGCGCACGTGTACACCGTCAGCACCTGGGAGCAGTTCAAGGCCGCCCTCGCCGACGGCGGCAGCGCACCGAAGATCGTCCGGGTGAAGGGGACGATCGACGCCGACGGGCCGGGCTGCGACGCGTTCGCCGTCCCCGGCTACGACCTCGGCACCTATCTGAAGACCTACGACCCGGCGGTCTGGGGGCGGGCGCGCACCCTCGACGCCGAGCCCGACGACAGCCCGGAGGGCCTGCGCCGCGCCTCCGCCGCCCGCCAGGACGCCTTCATCAAGGCCGCCGTCCCCGCCAACACGACGATCGTCGGCATCGGCCGCGACGCCGGCTTCCAGGGCGCCAGCCTCCAGATCAAGGACGCCGACAACGTCATCGTCCGCAACCTGGCCTTCGAGAGCCCCCTCGACTGCTTCCCGCAGTGGGACCCGACCGACACCGCGGACGGCAACTGGAACTCCGAGTACGACAGTGCCGTCGTCTACGGGTCGGCCCATGTGTGGATCGACCACGACACCTTCACCGACGGTGATCATCCCGACAGTACCCTGCCGTCCTACTACGGCCGGATCTACGAACAGCACGACGGCGAGCTGGACATCGTCAAGGGCGCCGACTACGTCACCGCCTCCTGGAACGTCTTCGAGAACCACGACAAGACGATCCTCATCGGCAACAGCGACAGCGTCGCCACGGCCGCCGTCGACCGGGGCCACCTCAAGGTCACCTTCCACCACAACCTGTTCCGCAACCTGGTCGAGCGGGCCCCGCGCGTCCGCTTCGGGCAGGTGGACTCGTACAACAACCACTTCGTCGCCGGCGACGGCTACTCCTACAGCTACGGCATCGGCATGGAGTCCCAGCTCGTCGCCGAGCACAACGCGTTCACCCTGCCGGACGGCGCCACGGCCGGGTCGGTGCTGAAGAAGTGGAAGGACGCGCCGGTCACCGCCGCCGACAACTACGTCAACGGCGCGCCGGTGGACCTCGTCGCCGCCCACAACGCCCAGGTGCCCGGCGAGATCCTGCGGTCCGGGGCCGGCTGGACGCCGGTCCTGCGCACCCGGGTGGACCGGCCGCACGCCGTGCCCGCCCGCGTCGACCACCGAGCGGGCGCCGGCCACCTGAGCTGACACCCCCGGGGGGCCGGTCCCGGCTTTGGCCTCCCGGCCCGGGTCCCGGCTTTGGCCTTCTGACCCCGGGCCTGGTCCCGGGCCTTGGCCTCCTGGCCCTGGCTCCGGCTCC